>JAAWGF010000001.1 GCA_022795155.1 Bacilli bacterium
CGAGGAGTTATTATAATATTTTGAATATTTAAATTCCATCTAATTCTTTGAAAACTTAAATTCTACTTCAAAGTGGAATTTGCTTTTACAAGTGAGAATGGTTAAAAACTAGTATAAAATACTGGTTTTTTATTAACAAGATAGCAATATTTTGTTATAATGTATATGGTGTATTTATGAAAAAGAAGATTAAAAATATTGATATAAATTATGTAAGATATGGCAATAATCAGAATAAAACAATTGTGTTATTACATGGTTGGGGGCAAAATATTGACATGATGCGACCAATTGGTGATAATTTGCAAGATGTATTTGACATAGTGATTATTGATTTACCAGGTTATGGTTTAAGTGATGAACCAGATTATGTTTGGACTGTATATGATTATGCTGACGCAATGGCTGAATTATTGAATAGTTTAAAAATAAAAAATCCAATTATGATTGGGCATTCTTTTGGTGGTAAGATTGCATTAACATATGCTAGTAAGTATGGGGCTCAAAAATTGGTTTTATTTGGTAGTCCATATAGACCTGAAATACAGAAATTGTCGTTAAAGACAAAAATATTAAAAAAAATAGCTAAAATTAAAATCTTATCACCATTAGTCGAAATGGCAAAAAAACACATTGGTTCAACCGATTACAAAAATGCTAGTTCTATGATGCGAAAAATATTGGTTGAAACGGTTAATTTGGATATTACAGAAGATGTAAAAAAAATTAAGTGTTCAACTTTATTAATTTGGGGTGAAAAGGATACTGCAGTGCCTCTTGAAAGGGCCTATGAATTAGAAAAGTTAATAAATGATGCTGGTGTTGTAGTTTATGATGAATGTACACATTATGCTTATTTAGAACGTTTGAATCAGACAATACGTGTATTAAATAGTTTTTTGAAGTAGGAGATGTAGTTATGAAATTAAAATTAGGTGTTATATTTGGTGGTGCTACTGTTGAACATGAGGTAAGTATTATTACAGCAGTACAAGCGATGGAGAATTTAGATAAAGAAAAGTATGATATTATTCCTATTTATATTGACAAGGAAAGAAATTGGTATACAGGTAAATTATTAAAGGATATAAATGTATATAAAAATTTTGATGATTTAAAAAAGTATGCCAAAAAATGTATTTTATATAATAAAAGTGGTAATTTTGTATTACAATCAATAGGATTATTTAAAAAGATACTTACAGATATAGATATAGTTTTACCAATTGTCCATGGAAATAATGTAGAAGATGGAACTTTAGCTGGTTTTTTAGAAATGCTTGGAGTACCTTATGTTGGTAGTCGAATAATTGGTTCTGCATTAGGACAAGACAAGGTTATTCAAAAGCAAGTATTACATGATGCTGGATTACCTGTTGTAGATTATATTTGGTTTTATGATAATGAATATTTTATAAAAAAAGATGAAATAATTAATAATATTGAAAAATTAAAGTATCCTGTTATTGTTAAACCAGCTACATTGGGTAGTAGTATAGGAATAAAAATTGCTAAAACGAGAGAAGAATTGATTGAGGCAATTAATGATGCGATTAAGTATGATAATAAAATTATTGTTGAAGAAACAGTAAAAAATTTATTAGAAGTAAATTGTGCTGTTTTAGGTAATTATGAATTTCAGGAGACTAGTCTTATAGCGCAAATGAAGTTAAAAAATGCCATTTTAACATTTGATGATAAATATATAGGAAATGGTAAGGGTAGCCAAAAAAGTGGTGCTTTTAAAAAGGCTTCTACTATGGATAATGCCGATTTTAAAATCCCAGCTGAGTTAGATGAAAATTTAACTAATGAAATTCATGATTTAGCTAAAAAAACATTTACAGTACTTAATTTAAATGGTGTTGCTCGAATTGACTTTTTAATTGATGATAAAACACAAAAGGTTTATATTAATGAACCTAATACAATTCCAGGTAGTTTAGCTTTTTATTTATTTGATAAAAATGTTAAAAATTATACAAAGTTATTAGATGAATTAATCACTTTAGCAATTAAGGATTATAAAAAACATAATAAAAAAATTACATCTTTTGATAATAACATTTTAAGTACATATAATTCTAATAGTTCTTTAAAGGGAAGTAAAAAGATTTAAATTTTATAACTTAATATTTTTATTACTAGGACCTTTAATAACATTACCATCAATATCGTATCTTGAACCATGACATGGGCAATCCCATGTTTTTTCTTCATTATTAAAAATTAGACTACAGCCCATATGTGGGCATTTATTTTTAACAATATGCTCTCTTTTGTTTTCATCTATATAAATCGCACATTCCATATTATTTATTTTTTTAAATCTTACATTTTCGTAAAAATCTTTATTTTTATTTATTTTACTGTCTACCATTGACGATATAGTTGTAAAGCCATCAACAAAAAAGTTTTTAATTTGTTCCATTGTTATTTCTCGCTCAGGATCAAATAAATTTATATATTGATTATTTTCATTTGTAATTAAATCGCTTAAAATTTTACCTGCTAATGTTCCATTTGTCATCCCCCATTTATTGAAACCAGTTGCGATATAGAGATTTTCTTTTAATTTTCCAATAATAGGCAATTTATCATTGGTTATTAAATCATAAGTGAACCATAAATTAGTTATTTTATTAGAAAATTTGCTTTCAAATTTTTTAATGAGATTTTTAAAATTAGCTTCATTGTTTAAATTTTTAGATAGTTTACTTTCAATGCTAGCAAAAATTATATAATTTTCTTTATCTTGATGATATCTGATTGAAGTAATTGGATTATTATTTGTAATAGCGTTATATTTTTTTATTTTGTCTATTTTAGATGCAAGAACATATTCTTTTTCAAGATGAGTTTTAAATGGAATTAAACCTGGCATGACAAAAAAAGGATAGTGGGTGGCTATAATAACTTTATTAGCTGTAATTATATTTTTGCTTGTATAAATGTTATAGTGATTATCTAATTTTTCTATTTTTAAAGCAGGAGTGTTTTCGTATATTTTGACATTTGTTTTTAGTATCTCCTCGGTTAGTTTATATAGATATTTGATAGGGTGAAAAATAGCTGTATTATCAACTTTAATGCCGTATTTACAATCTAAATCATCTGGCAATTTATTGATAATTTTATAGTCAAGATTAACTTTGTCAAAAAATTGTTGTTCTTTTAAGAACTCCTTTATTTCGCTATCTTTATTTGTATATACGTATGATGAGTTTCTTAAGTAATCACAATTAATGTCATATTTTTTTATATTAGCTTCAATTAGATTAATTGCGTCTAATTGTGATTGTAAGTATTTTAAACTAGTATTAAAATCAAAAATATTTTCTAATTTATGGTAAATTAGACCTTGTAAAAAAGTTATTTTTCCAGTTGTATTTAACGTAGCTCCGCTTCCAATTTCATTAGCTTCAATTAGTGTTATGTCTAATTGTT
This sequence comes from Bacilli bacterium, assembly GCA_022795155.1. Taxonomy (GTDB): domain Bacteria; phylum Bacillota_I; class Bacilli_A; order RF39; family UBA660; genus CAJLIR01. The sequence continues at coordinate 3,448 of JAAWGF010000001.1, forward strand.
TGTCTTTAAGATAAAAGGCAGTTGAAATACCTGTAATTCCGCCACCAATAATTAAGATATCAGTTTTAAGATCATTAGTTAATTCTTTTGTTTTAAATGATCTATTATTTATTTTCCAAATTGATTCATTTTTCATTCTATCACCATTCTGTTATGGTGACAATATTATGAATTTATGCACAATTATTATGAATTTGTTTTAATTATATTGGCAATAAAAAAACAACATTTATAGTTGCTTTGTTTTTATCTTGGTGACCCGTACGAGATTCGGACTCGTGAATGCATGCGTGAAAGGCATGTGTGTTAAGCCGCTTCACCAACGGGCCAAAATTAATGGTGGGCCTGGCAGGACTTGAACCTGCGACCCCACGCTTATCAAGCGTGTGCTCTAACCAACTGAGCTACAAGCCCATTAATCAGTGACTATTAAAGTATAACTTATTTTTTGCATTTTGGCAATACCTTTTGATAAAAAAATGAGCAAATTATTTAAAATTTATTTAAAAATAGCTAAAATGGGTAGTTACATTACTATTTTATTAAAAAAATAATGATTATATGATATAATTATTAAAGATTGATGGTGATAAAAATGGTGTATTTAGATTATTCAGCAACAACGCCTGTAAATAAAGAGGTATTAGATACTTTTAATAAAGTTTCTTTAGAATTTATAGGTAATCCTAACTCTTTACATAAATTAGGTATACAAAGTAAAGATTTAATTGATAATGCGACTAAACAAATTTCTGATTTATTAAATGTTAAGCCTACAGAAATAATTTATACAAGTGGTGCTAGCGAATCAAATAATTTGGCTATAAAGGGAATTGCCTTAAAGTATCAAAATAGGGGTAAAAAAATTATCACGACAGAATTAGAACATTCTTCTATTTTTGGTCCAATTGGTTATTTACAAAAATTAGGGTTTGAAGTAATCTTTGCTCCTTTAGATCAATTTGGTAGAGTTGATATAGAAGCATTGGAAAATTTGATGGATGATGATATAGTATTGGTGACCATTTCGGCTGTTAATAGTGAACTCGGCTTGCGACAACCAATTGCTGAAATTGGTAAAACGTTAAAAAAATATCCAAAATGTTTTTTTCATACAGATATGACACAATGTGTTGGAAAATATCCCATTGATAAAAATTATTTTGAGAATATTGATTTAGCTAGTTTTTCGGCTCATAAGATTTATGGATTAAAAGGTATTGGTTGTCTAATTAAAAAGGATGGCATAAACTTAGAACCATTGATTCATGGTGGTAAAAGTACAACAATTTATCGAAGTGGTACGCCAGCTCCTGCGTTAATTGCTTCATTTTCTAAATCTCTTAGATTAGTATTAAATGATTCTTCTATTAAATATTCTCATGTTTTAGAATTAAGTAATAAAATTAAAACTGTTTTGGAAAAATATGATACTGTTTTTATTAATAGTAATGGGTATTGTATTCCACATATGGTAAATTTAAGTGTTATTGGAATCAAACCAGAAACAATGCTACATGCTTTAGAGGAGGAGGATATTTATATATCAACACAGAGTGCTTGTTCAAGTAGTAATACACACTCTAAAGCTGTTTTTGCGCTTACTCATGATGAGAAAAGGGCATTATCAAGTATTCGCATCAGCTTATCTTATTTAACTACAGAAAATGAAGTTCAAAAATTTTTAGATGCATTTGATAAATGTTATAGAAGTTTAATATTAAAATAGTATGAAAAATATATTAAAACCTAATTTAAAGGATAAACTGAATTTATGTGATAATATTAATTTTTTATTAAAGATGGATATTATTTATGATTATGAAATTAATGATTGTATTGTTGACAATAAAGATAATGTGTTATTTCAGTTTGATGGTTGTTATTTCAAAAAAGTTAAGTTTGTTAGTTATAAAAGTACTAAGTTAGAATTTACAAATTGCGTTTTTGAAAATTGCGATTTTTCAAATGTTAAAATGTCTAATTCTAATATTAATCAAGTAACTTTTAATAATTGTAAATTATATGGGGTTGATTTATCAATTAGTGATATTCGTGATGTTACATTTTTTAATACTAATTTATCCTTTACTAATTTTACTGATTGTCGTATAGATTATTGTGCATTTAATAGTTGTGAAATGACGAATTGCTTTTTAGACTATGTTAAGTTTAGGGAAGTTACTTTTATATCGTCAAACTTATGTTTAAGTGAATTTGTACATACCAGTTTAGAAGATATTAATTTATCAGATTGTAAAATATCCGGAATCAAAGTTACGACTGATGGCTTGAGAGGATTAATTGTAAATGAGTTTCAAGCCTTAGAACTTGTTAAACTATTAGGTATAAGAATAGATAGGTGATAGAATGAAATTAATTAAAGTTAGTTCGGTTTGGTGTCCAAGTTGTTTAATCATGCAATCAAGATATTTAGAGATTACCAAAGCATATGATTTGGATATGCTTGAATATGATTATGATATGGATAGTGAAATTGTTCAAAATTATAAAGTTGGTGATATTTTACCAGTTGCTATAGTTATGGATAATAATCGAGAGTTAGTACGAATTGTTGGGGAAAAAAGTAAAAAAGAATTAGATGAAATATTTAAGAATTTAGGTGTATAAAATGAGAATATTAAAAAGAGTAGCGATTATTTTTCTTGTTTATTTTGCTTCTATTAGTAATGCCAAAGCTGAGGAAAAAGTTAAACTTTATTTATTCCATAATTATGATTGCCCGCATTGTGCTGAAGAAAAACTTTATTTAAAAGAGTTAGAACAAGAGTATGATAATTTAGAAATAATCACATATGAAGTAAAAAAAGATGAAGAAAACCGTGAGATGCTAAAGGAATTTTTAATTTCAAATGATTGGGATATAAGAGGGGTACCTCTAACTGTTATCGGAACTAATTATTTTATTGGATATAATGATGATATTGGAATAAAGATTAGATGCGCAATAAATTATTATTCAGAAAATGAACATCGTGATTTAGTTGGTGAATTTCTTGGAACTTCAGAAGTTAGAGGAGATTTAGAAGATAATTTTGATCCTAATAGTTGTAAATTTAAAATCCCAATTATAGGTGAAGTTAATCCTAAAAATATTTCTTTACCATTAGCCTCAATTGTTATTGGACTTGTTGATGGCTTTAATCCTTGTGCCATGTGGGTATTAATTTTCTTAATTAGTTTAATGATTGGTATGAAAAACCGTAAACGTATGTGGTGTTTGGGAATTGCCTTTTTATTGTCATCTGCGATTGTTTATTTTGCGTTTATGTATACTTGGATAAATGTGACTGGAATGTTTACTTCGACTAAAATTATTGAAATATTAGTATCTATTGTCGCATTATTAGGAGGCGGAATCAATTTATATCACTTTATTAAAGAAGTAAGATCCAAAGATGTTGGTTGCAGTGTTACTAATAATGCCAAGAAGAAAAAGATAATGCTTCGTGCCAAAGAAATTGTAACAGAAAATAGCTTTTTATTAGCTTTAGGTGGCGTTATTGTATTAGCTGTTTCTGTTAATATAATTGAGTTAGCTTGTTCTGCTGGTCTACCAATTTTATTTGCTCAAATATTGGCAATGAACGATTTATCAAATACGCAGATATTGTTTTATAACATTATATATATTATTTTCTTTTTGATAGATGATTTAGTTGTTTTTATAATTGCAATGACAACAATGAAACTAACAGGTATTTCTAATAAATATAATAAATATGCCCATTTAATAGGTGGTCTAATTATGGTTGGAATTGGTATTTTAATGATATTCTTTCCTAATTTATTAAAATTTAATTTCTAGAGTGGTTATTTTAAGTAATCACTTTTTTCATAATCAAAAAATTTTTTCATATAATTAAACAAAAAAATAGGAGGATTATATGGAAAAAATTAAGATTCCAAATTATACATTAGGAGAAGAATTAATAAATTCAATATCGCATGGAGTAGGAGCCTTATTATCAATAGTTGGTTTAGTTATCATGATTTGTAAGAGCTTAAATGATGACAGACTATCATTTGTGGCTTGTTTGATATATGGAGTATCATTAATATTATTATATTTAGTATCATGCCTTTATCATGCATTATCACCAAAATTAAAAGCTAAGAAAATATTAAGATTATTAGATCATTGTAATGTCTTTTTATTAGAAGCTGGAACTTTTACTCCTGTTTGTTTAGTATTAATAGGTGGTAAGATAGGATTCATCTATTTTTGTGTTATTTGGTTTTTAACTATTTTAGGTATTATTTTAAATTTGATAAATGTTGATAAATATCAGATGTTTTCTCTTATTTTGCATTTGTTAATAGGATGGTCAGTTATATTTGTATTAAAAGAACTTATTTTAAATTTAAATTTAGTGGGTTTAATATTTTTATTTGGTGGTGGTATTTTCTATTCTATTGGAGCCTTTTTATATAAAATAGGGGCAACAAAAAAGTATATGCATTCTGTCTTTCATTTCTTTTGTTTAGTTGGTTCAATTTTTCATTTTTTGATGGTTTTTTTATGCGCAATATAAATGATATCGATATTATTTATATTTTTTTGCTTTTTTAGAAGGAAATAAAAAAAGTTTTATTGTATGTATATATTAAAGGAGGAGAATAGTAAATTTTATATATTGACTATTAAAAAAATATAATATATAATTTAACTAGTAATTAACCAATATAAACAGAATATATATATTAGACAATGATCGTTTATTTAAAAAGATATTTAGTAATGAACTTTATTTAAAGCAATTATTATTAGAGTTCTTTAATGTTAAATGTGATACAATAAAATATTTAAATACAGAATTAGTAAAGACAAATAAATATGATAAAGTAGGAATAGTTGATTTATTTTTAGAAATAAATGGAGAAATTGTTATTTTAGAATTACAAAATATAAATAGATATAATTTTGAAGATCGCTTGTTATTTTATTCATCGGTAGCTATTCATAATCATTGTTTAAAAGAAGGGGATGATTATAATAGGCTAAAATATGTTAGAGTGTACGCAATAATTAATTATAGTTTATTTAAAAATGTTAAAAGTAAGGTTAGATTAAAGGGAGACAATAAAATATTTACTGAAAATCTAGAATATCAAATATTTGATTTAACAAAAGTAGATAAAAATAATGAAAAAAATAGATATTATGAATTAGTAAATCTATTTAATAATAAGAACTTACAAAATTTAGAATTAATAGTAAATAGTGAAATAAATAAAAGAATATTAGAAGAAATAAAACTTTATAATTTAGATGAAGAGGAGTATCAGAAAATGGAAGAAATAGAAAGATTAATGATGAATGAGACGGAACATTATGATACGGCTTATGAGGCTGGAATAGAAAATGGCATAAGTTTAGGTATTACTCAAGGAAGAAATGAAGGCAAAAATGCTAGAAATATTGAAATTGCAAAGAACCTACTTAATAAAAATGTTGGTATAGATTTAATAATTGATGTAACTGGATTAACTTATGAACAGATTAGTTCTTTATAAAAATTAACTTTCTTAAATATTTAATTGTATATGAAAAAGACAAAATTATAAAACTAATTTTGTCTTTACTTTTTATTCAACTGTAACTGTTTTAGCTAGATTTTTTGGTTGATCTATATCTGTTCCTTTTAAAAATGCTGTTTCATAGGCTATTAATTGTAGAGGTATAATAGTTAGTATTGATTGTAATAGTTCAATTGTATGTGGAATTTCAATAGTGTAATAATCCTTATTGGAATTCTTTAATTTTTCATTGGTAATAAGATATACATTAGCACCTTTCGAAAATGTTTCTTTAACGTTACTTAGTGTTTTTTTTATGGTACGTTCATTGTTAACAATAGCGATAACTGGTGTACCTTGATCGATTAAAGCTATTGTTCCATGTTTTAATTCACCAGCTGCATATGCTTGACTATTTATAATAGCAATTTCTTTTAACTTTAGAGATCCTTCCATACCTAAATAGTTGTCGATTCCACGTCCAATATAGAAAACACGGTCTTGTTCGTAAATACTTTTTGCGATTTCTTTATATTGAGCGCGATATGTTTCATTGAGTAGTATTTCCATCTGTTCTGGTAATTCTCTAAAAGCAGTTAAGATTTCTTTTTTCTCTTCGTTTGTTATATTATTATTGTTATTCATAATACTTAAAGTGATTAAAGCAAGTAAGGAAATTTGAGCCAAATAGGCTTTAGTTGTTGCAACAGCATTTTCTGTACCTGCTTCTGTATATAATACATTGTCAACATTTAGAGCAATATTGCTATTAGGAACATTTATAATTCCTAATGTATCTGAGTTATGCTGTTTAGCTATTTTAACAGCTTCTAATGTATCGGCTGTTTCACCTGATTGTGATATGGCAATAACTAGCGATTTATCATCAATAAATTGCGTATCTTTATATCTAAATTCACTGGCAATTTCAACTTCAACTGGAATTTTAGCATATTTTTCTATTAAACTTTTTCCAATTAAACCAGCATGCATTGCGCTGCCACATGCAGCAATAACTATTTTATTATATTTTGAAAAATCTGGCATTTTTTCACTTAATAAATCAAAATTATCATTCATATCAATATAAAAATCTGTTAATTTTTTAAAAATGTCTGGTTGTTGATATATTTCCTTTAACATAAAATGTTCATAAATGCCTTTATTATTGTCATCTACATTTTTTTCAAATGTCATAATATCTTTTTCTATTTCATATCCATCTTTATCGAAACATTGTATATTATTAGTAGTTATTTTGGCAAATTCACCATCGTTTAAAATTATGCATCTATTAGTATATTCATTGAAAGCTGTCATTTCTGATGCAATGTAATTTTCATCATTGTTGATACCTATAATAAGTGCACTATTGTTTTTGATGGTATATAAAGTTTCATAATCATCATCAACAATTATACCTAAGGCATAGGCACCTTCAACTTGCTTTTGAAATTCAACTAACGTTTTGTTCATGTCATTTGTTTCATTATATAGTTTATCTAAAAGAGCGGCAGCAATTTCAGTATCAGTTTCTGAATTAAATTTATATCCTTTTGTTATTAGTTCTTCTTTTAATTCTATATAGTTTTCTATTATACCATTATGAACAATAGTAATTTTACCTTGTTTATGTGGATGACTATTTATTTCAGATGGATCACCGTGAGTAGCCCATCTAGTATGTCCAATACCTAAACTTGCTTCATCTTTTTCTAAAATGTTTACTAAATTATTAATTTTTCCCGATGCTTTTGTAATTTTTACTTTATCATCTACTATTATAGCTATACCAGCTGAGTCATATCCTCGACGTTTTAATTTTTCTAATCCATTAATCAAAACTTTTTGGGCCTTTTTTTCTTTTCCAACGTACCCAATTATTCCACACATAAAAAAATCCTCCTTATAAATAATGTGTTTATTATGTGTGTGATATAAAATTTGTTGTAATATTGATTTTACTTTTTGTTTATATCTAACGATTACACAATTCCGTAACAGTATCCGCCGAATTTTCGATAACTGTTATCCTCGTCGACCATATTTGGCCCTGGCGCTAATTAAATATTATCTTATCTATCCTCCCTGATAATAGATAACTTTATTACATTATATAAAAAATATGGATTTTTGACAATAAAAATACGAATAATTATAAAAAATATAAAAAAATATGTATAATATATATTAGGAGCTGGTAATATGCCAAAATATGGTAAAACAAAAATTATTATTGCTGCAATTCTTTCAATTATTTTTATAGTTGTTTTTTATTCTAATTATCTAAATAAAAAAAATGAAGAGAAATTAGAACAGGAACGAATAGCTGAAGAAAAGTTAAAAGATATTAATAAGCATTATAATAAATTTGTTAAGAGCAATTTAGAAACGGATTTATATATATTAGAAAATAACGAATATAAAATGATAGGTAAAATTGGTAAAGATGTTGAATTAACTTTAAAAGAAATGGATATTACAAGTGATACTGATTATTTTATGATTGATAATTTTGATGGAGAGTATTATATAAAATATGATAGTGTTACGCCAATTGAAGAATTATCAAAAGAAAGTGATAGATATAAAAATTATATTTTATTTAACGAAAATGTGATAACAAAGGATAAGACATTGTTTTATAAAAATGATCATCTTATGTATGAACTTGATATTGGGGTTAATTTACCTATTATTATGAAGGACGGAAATAAGATTTATGTTGAATATCAAAATAAGCTAGTATATGTTTTAGATTCAGAAATTGATAATATTATTTCTAGTAATAACACAAATAAAGAGGTTGCTCAAGAAATTCCTACAATTGTTTATCACTTCATTTATAATCCAGAAGTTGAAGAGTGTAATCAAATAATTTGCCATACATTAACGCAAGTTCAAAGCCATATTGATTATTTAAAGAGTGAAAGTTATTTTACACCTACAATGCAAGAGTTTGAGATGTTTATTGATGGTAAATTATTGTTACCTAAAAATAGTGTTGTTATTACGATTGATGATGGTTGGTTTGGCGATAATGCTCGAGATATTTTTACAAGTAATCATGTTAATGCTACTATTTTCTTAATAACATCTGCTTATGGTGCTGATTATTATAAAACCGAATATTTAGAAACCCACTCGCATAGTAATGATTTACATACTCAAGGTATATGTCCAACTGGTCAAGGTGGGGCTATTCAGTGTTCCAGTCGTGAGTTTTTATTGGAAGATTTAAGATTAAGTCGTGAAAGAACATTTAATTCAACTGTTTTTTGTTATCCTTTTTATGAATATAATAATTATTCGATAGGTATATTAAAGGAAGCTGGTTTTACAATGGCTTTTGGTGGAAGTTATGCAGGAGGTCATTCTAAAATGCCAATTGGTGGCGATAAATATCAAATACCGAGATTTACACTATTAAACGATACAACAGTTGCTGATTTAAAAGAAATTTTAAATAGTTAGTTTACACTATTGATTTTTTAAAAGAGGTTTATCTTCTTTTTTTTTGCTATTTTTGATATAATTATTTTTGACAATGAGGTGTTTAGATGAGAACCAAAAAAGCTATTCTTAATTTTATATTTGACGCTTTACCTCAATTTATTATTTCTTTATTAGGTTTTTTAAGATTTAAACTGATTTTATCTAATATAGGTGAGGATGTTTTAGGTGTCTATCAATTGTTTGGTCAATTAGTAGCTTATATAACTTTTGTTGATTTTGGATTAACAAGTGCTGTATGTTACAGTCTATATGCTCCAATTGCTAATAATGATGAAGAAAAAATAAATCGCATTTTAAGTGGTGCTAAATATGTTTTTAATATTATTACAATTATTATGTTTATAGTGGGCATTGGTCTTACTTTAGGAATAGGCTTTTTTATTAAGGAAACTAGTTTATCATTAGGTTTTATCCAAATTTGCTTTTTCTTAATGGTTATTTCTAATGTTATAACTTATTTTGTAGCTAGTCATACAATTTTATTTGATGCTGAACAAAATAAGTATCAATATATTCGCTATACGCAAATTTTATTGTTTATAAAAGCTATTTTAGAAATTGTTTTTATCATTATTTTTAAAAATATTTTGTCTATTTTAATTTTAGGTGTCTTTGTTTCAATAATTCAAAATATTATTATTGTTTCTATATCTAAAAGAAAACATAAAAATTTAAATTTTAAATGTGAAAAAGATTTATCGTTTTGGCAAAAAACAAAAGAGTTAATACCTCATAAAATTGGCACTTTAGTGGCTAATAATATTGATGTTTTAATTATTTCAAAATTTATTGGTTTAGCGCAAGTTGTAACTTATACATCTTATATGTATATTATTAATACATTAGTTACTATTTTTTCGAAATTGTCGACAGCAAGTTCGGCTGGCATTGGTAATTTGTTAGTTGTTGATAAGGGAAAGGCCTATGATAAGTTCTTAGAATATAATTCGTTTGTTTTCTTTTTAGCAACGATAATTTGTGTACCTCTTTATTTTGCTATATCACCTTTTGTTAGTCTTTTTTATGGTGAATCATATGTTGTTGGAACAATTACTTGCTTATTATTTGTTTTCTTAGTTTTTTATAGTATTATTAGAACAATTTTTAACACTTTTGTAACGGCAGCTGGTTTATTTAAAGAAACAATTATTTGTGTTTTCTTAGAAATTGCTATAAATTTAACCTTATCTCTTGTTTTAATCAAATATATTGGGATTACAGGTGTTATTTTAGCAACCGCTATAGCTTATATATTGAGTGAGTATGTTTTAAAGCCTAGTATTTTAAATAAACATATTTTTCATAATAAAATATTAGTTTATTATAAAGATTGTTTGTTTTATATTATTATTGTTATTATAAATTTGTATTTGATTAATATAAGTAAAGATATTTTAGTTGTAAGTAATTTCTTTAATTGGTTATTATTTAGTGGTATAATTTTTGTATTGAATTTTATTGTAACAGTTATTTATTATAAAATAATAAAAAAGTTAAGTTTTATTGATAGACTTATTCCTAATAAATTGAAAGGTAAGATTAGAGTATGAAGTGTGTTAGTATAATTGTTCCTGTATGGAATGTTGAACAATATTTAAGAAAGTGTTTAGATAGTTTAGTTAATCAAACATTTAAAGATATCGAAATAGTTATTATTAATGATAGTAGTCCAGATAATAGTCAAGAAATAATTGATGAATATAAAAAAGCTTATCCAGATTTAATAAGCTGTTATATTAAAGAGAATGGCGGACAAGCTAGTGCTAGAAATTTAGGTTTAAAAAAATGTCATGGTGAATATATAACGTTTGTTGACTCTGATGATTGGGTTGATACACAAATGGTTGAAAAAATGTATAATCAAGCAATTAATACAAATTCTGATATTGTTGTTTGTGGGGCTTATAGTGTCACAAATGGGAGCATTAATAAACTAGATATTTTTAACAGTAACAATTCTGATATTCATAAACGATATATTATCAATACACCAGGAGCATGTTGGGGACAACTAATAAAAAAAGAAATTATAATAAATAATGATTTATATTTTTTGGAGCATCATTTTTATGAGGATATTGCTGTGATGCCAGCTTTATGTTTGTTTTCTAAAAGAATTACGTTTATGAATGAAAACTTGTATTATTATTTAGTTAGAACTGGTTCAACAATGAAACAGGTCAAATATTCACAATCATTAGAGGATATATTTGATTCGTTAGATTATTTAAGTAGTATATTTATAAAAAATAATGCTTATCAGGAATATTATCCTGAGTTAGAATATATTTATATTGATCATTTATTGCATGCTGCATCTTTAAGATTTTATACTTTTAAAAAGTTTGACCAATTGTCGAAAATTGTCGATATTATGATGCAAAAATATCCTAAATGGAGGAAGAATAAATATTATAAGGAGCATGGAATAAAATATAAGATTATTTGTTCTTTATTTTATAAGAAAAAATATAAATTGCTTAAATGCATTTTAAAAGGGTAGTGATTATATTGAAAAAAAATATTTTATTTGTAGTTGATGAAAGAAAAATGGGTGGCGTATCCGTCTTGTTTGAGGATATGATGACATTGCTTGATATTACAAATTATAATATTGATCTTTTGATTCTTCATAATAATGGAGATAGTTTACAAAATTTGCCTGAATCGATTAATGTTATTTATGGTACACCTTATTTTGAAGCTATTGATTATACAATGAAAGATGTTATAAAGAAAAAAAATATAAATTTGCTTTTCAAAAAAATAAGAGTTGTTTTAGATATGAAAACTGGTAGAATTGAAAAGGTAATAAAAAAAGAAAGAAAAAAAATATTGCAAAAACAATATGATACAGAAATTGCGTTTAAAGATGGTTTTACAGCTTTATTTACAATTTTTGGTGATAGTAAAAAGAAAATTCATTGGTTACAATATGAGTATAAAAAAACTAATCCTAACCAAAAATATGATAAGTTGTTTAAAAGAATCCTACCGCAATTTAATCAAATCATAGCTGTTTCTGATAATGTAAAAAAATGTTTTAACGAAGTCTATAATTTAGGTGATAGGGTTAGTGTTATTTATAATGTAATAAATTATGATAAAATCTTAAAGAAAGCTAATGGAGAGTCTGATTTAGTTTTAGATAGCAAAAATATTAATATAGTATCAGTTGGTAGACTTCATCAAGCTAAAGGCTATGATCGATTAATTAATGTTATAGCTAAATTGAGGAATTTTAATGAAGAGTTAACTCGTAATTTAAAAATATATATATATGGTGATGGCCCTTTATTTTTTGAATTAAAAAAATTAATTGATGATTTAAAGCTTAATGAAACTATTATATTGGTTGGTCAGGTTACTAATCCTTATAAATATATTAAAAAATTTGATTTATTTGTTTTACCATCAAATTTTGAGGCGTTTGGTCTTGTAATCATTGAAGCAATGACTTTAAAAATTCCTGTCTTAGCAACCGAAACTTCGGTTACTAATAAATTGATTAATAATAATGTTAATGGTTTAGTTGTTGAAAATAGTGTTGATGGTATTTATAATGGATTAAAAAAAATAATTGAAAATAGAGAATTAATTGCAGAATATAAGAATAATTTAGCTGATTATTTTTATGATAATAATGAGCAATTAGAAAAAATTAAACAGATTTTAGATTAGGTGATATAGTGCAGAAGTTATTTACTAAAGAATTAATTATAAAATTGACCTTTATTTTTTTAGTTATACAACCATTATTAGATATTAAAGTGTTGTATGATTTTGAAATTTTTGGTGTTACAATTCCAACTATTATTAGATTATGTTTTTTTGCTGTCTTATTTTTATTATTTATTTTTAATAAAAGAAAATTAAAGATACCTATTATATATTTTATTTTATTTTGTATATATACAGCTTTACATTTATTAAATGCTTCAAATAACTATACTAATATTTTAGGTAAGTATTCTATTGTTAGTGAGATAATTTATTTAATTAGATTAGTGATTCCAATGATGTTTATTTTATTTAGCTATAATTATCATTTTGAATTTAAAAAAATTAGCAAATTATTTTTTATTGTAGCACTTATTTTTTCTAGTATTATAATTATTACTAATATTTTTAATATCTCATATGCAAGCTATTCGCAATCGGATGGTATAGTAGGGAATTTTTTGAATTGGCCATTTTTATCAAAAAGTGATATTGGTTATTATGATTTAGCGACAAAGGGACTTTTTGGTTATGCGAATCCATTATCTGGCTTGATGTGTTTGATTTTGCCAATCTTATTATATAGTTTTTATAAAAAAATTGATTTAAAAAAGTTTGCGATTATATATAGTTTACTTCTTTCGATGCTTATATTAGGCACAAGAATTTCTTCTTATATGCCAATTATTATTTTGCTTCTTATGTTAATTGTTTATATTATTTTATGTAAAGGGTTTAAAACAGAGGTATTTAATTCTAAATGCCTAATTTATAATATTGCTTTTATATTATTATTAATGCCATTCTTTATTAATGCCCCAGTAACTTTTTCTTCAGATCGTAGTATGTCTGATGATAATAGTGAATATGTTCTTGAAAATAAACTTTTAAATCAAGTCCAAACTTATAAAGAGTCTTTGGGAAATGATTTGACAGATATTAAAAAGCAAGAAATCGGGGATTTTATTAAAGAAAATTATAAATACTTTTCTATTAATACAGGATTAGCCCCTGACAAATATTTATATGATGATTATTTAGATTTTTGGTTAGACTATTTTATTGTTTCATATGAAAATAAAAATGATACACGGGATTTTGAATATTATTTATATAAACATGTTTATGAGCATAATAATAATCGCTATGATAAGTTTGTAGGTTATGGATATTCACAAAATTTTAATGATGAAATTGTTTTAGAGCGTGATGGTATTTATCATTTTTATACTTTGGGTATTTTTGGTTTAATTTTATTTGTAGTTCCATATTTCTTTGTATTAATATATTCTGGCTTTAAAATTTTAACTGATGTTAAGAATAAAATGAATTTACAAAATGTTACTTATACATTTGTAATCGCGCTTCTTTTGGCTATTGCGATTATTAGTGGTAATCAATTTGATTTCTTCATTGTCAATATCTTTTTAAGCTTTATATGTGGTCAGTTACTGTACAATGTAAAAAATATAAAAGAAAATGAAAATTTAGGTGAAGTAGATGAAAAAGAATAATAAAATATTGGTGAGTGTTATTGTACCAGTTTATAATGTTCAAGATTATATTGAAAAATGTTTAGATAGTTTAATTAATCAAACATTAGAACAATTAGAAGTAATTGTTATAGATGATGGCTCAACTGATAAAACAGGTTTAATTGTTGATGAATATCAAAATAAATATAAATCTAAGATTAAAGTTATTCATAAAAAAAACGAAGGTGTCTCTATTGCTAGAAATGTTGGGTTAGAAAAAGCAACTGGTGAATATATTGGTTTTTTGGATAGTGATGATTGGGTTAATTATGATATGTATGAAAAATTATATAAATTAGCTATTAAAGATAATTGTGATATTGTGGCTTGCGATACTTTAGCTATTTATCCAGATAAAAAGGTTTTAATTGAATCACATATTAATGAAACATCAACAACTGAAGATTTAATGCTTAATGCTTATGCAGTAATTTGGAATAAAATATATAAAAGAGAAATTATTGATAGAATAAAATTTAAGGAAAAAATGAATTTTTGTGAAGATGTTCAATTTTTATATATGGTTTATCCAAAAATAAAAAAAATAGGAGTTATTCATGAAACCTTACATAATTATTTGCAAAGAGTAGGTTCTTTAACATATACATACAATGAAAAATTATATCAGTTGATAGATAGTTTAGATGATATTGTTAATTATTATAAAGAGCAAGGTTTTTATCAAAAATATTATGCTGAACTTGAATATTCATATGTACGTTATTTATATGCAACTTTTATAAAAAGATTAGCTAAAACAAAAAATAAAGTAGAGTTTGATAGAGGAGTAAATTTTGTTTTAGATAAAGTTAATAATAATTTTCCTAATTATAAAAAGAATAAGTATATAAAAAAAATAAATGGTAAAAGTCTTTATTTAAAGTATTTTAATAAATTTTTGGCTAAAATGGTTTTTAATTTTGAAAAAAATAGATTAAATTGAATCCAAAGCGATTCTTTTTTTTGATTAGGTTGCGGGTAAAGTTATCGTATGTTATAATTTTTATGGTGGTAGTTATGAAAAAACGTAATGTTAATTTAGACTTAATTAGATTTGTCGCAATTTTAAGCGTTATATCTGTACATTTTATTAGAAATATTGGTTTTTATGGTGTTAATATTACTGGTTTTAAATTATCAATTACAGCTTTTTTTAGAACTTTATTTATGATATGTGTTCCTTTATTTTTGTTATTAACTGGTTATTTAATGAATAAGAAGGAATTATCTAAGAAATATTACCTTAGTATTTTTAGAATTATTTTTGTTTTTATAGTTGCTAAAGCAATTTATTTATTGGTTGATCATTTTTATTTTCATAATATAGATGGTTTTGTAACTGTTTTAAGACACATTTTTAGCTATAGTAATGTAACTTATTATGACGATTATTCTTGGTATGTAAATATGTATTTTGGTCTATTTTTACTTATTCCATTTCTTAATTTAATCTATAATAATTTAAAAACAAAAAAACAGAAACAAATTTTAATTTTAACTTTATTATTTTTAACTTCTGTATCAGCTTTAAATATTAAGAATATTACCTTTATTCCAGATTGGTGGGGTGGTGTTTATCCATTAACATATTATTTTATTGGCACTTATATTAAAGAGTATGGTTTTAATTTAAAAAAATCTTATTCACTTTTATTACTTATTTCCATTACTTTAATCAGTACAATATTTTATTTAGCTTTAAGTTATAATAAACTTTTTATAACAAGGGAATTTAATGATTATAGAGGTCCAGGTACTTTTATTATTTCTATTCTGGCATTTGGCTTTCTTCTTAATTTAAATCTTTCAAAAATTCCATCTAAAATTCAAAATTTTATAACAAAAGTTTCAGAATTATCTTTTGGTATGTATTTGTTCTCATATATTGTTGATAAAGTTGTTTATGATAAACTTAATACAATTGTTTTAGATATAAATGATCGCTTTATTTATGGATTTTTAATTATTCCTTTAGTATTTTTATTATCTTTAATTTTATCATTAATTGTTAACAGTATTTATAGTAAATTTATTCATCTTAAATTAGAATCCAAATTTAATAATGAATAATATTTTTTGTAAATATTTACTAAGTTTTAAATATATTGTATAATTATGGTGAATGTTAGGTTGGTGATAAGATGAAAAAAATTACTTTTCTTACATTACATTTAGGTTATGGTGGAGTAGAAAGTGCTGTAACGGCATTAGCAAATAGCCTAAGTTCAAACTATAAGGTTGAAATTATATCTGTTTATAAAAGATATGAAGCCCCTATCTTTAAATTAAATAAGAATGTTATAGTAAAGTATTTAATAGAACATCCTGATATCAAAAGTAGTGGAAAGAATATATTTAATAATATTAGAGCTTTTTGTTTAAAAGGAAAAGAGAGGTTATTAGAAACTAAATTAGTTAAAAAATTTATTGCTAATTGTGATAGTGATGTTATTATTTCGACAAATATAAGATATAATGTATTAATAGGTAAATATCTTAGCAACAATATTTTGAAGATAGGCTGGGAACATAGTTATCATAATAATGATAAAAAATATATAAATAAAGTTTTACAATCAACTAATAATTTAGATTACTTTGTTTTAGTTTCCAACGTTTTGTATAAATTTTATTCGGGCTTTTTAGCTAATTCATCTTGTAAATGTCTTTTTATACCGAATGCTCTTGAATATATACCAGAGTCATGTTCTAGTTCAACCGATAAAAATATAATTAGTATAGGTAAGTTATCAAAAGAAAAAAGCTATGTTGATTTAGTTGAGGTTTTTAAGTATGTAAGTTTGAAATATCCTGATTGGAAATTAAATATTATTGGCGATGGTCCAGAAAGAAAGTCAATTGAAGAACAAATCGCCAAATATAAATTAGAAAACAACGTTATATTACATGGTTTTAGAGATAAAAGATATATAAAAAAAATGTTTGAGCATTCGTCTATTTATGTTATGAGTTCTGTATCTGAGGCCTTTGGTATTGTCATTTTAGAAGCATTTTCTTATGGTATACCTTGTGTAGCTTTTGATAGTGCTTTAGGAGCTAAAGAATTGATTAGTAATAATTGGGATGGTTATTTAATAAGTGATTTAGATAAAGAAAAGATGACTAAAAAAATTATTGATTTAATTAAAAATGAAAACAGACGAATTATTATGGGGAATAATGCCCGAAAAAAAAGTTTAAAATATACATCAGAAGTTATTAAAGATGAATGGCTTAAGATTTTGAATTAAAAGGAGGTATTAGTTAATGAAAAAAGTTTTGTTTATAGCTAGTACAGGTGGACATCTTAGTGAATTATTACAATTAAGTCCTATTTTTAAAAATTATGACTATACAATAATCACTGAAAAGACGAAAAGTAATATGGGGCTTAGTCAGAAACATCCTAATCGTGTTTATTATTTGATTGCTGGAACATATACCACTTTTAGCGCTAAGATAGTTTATCCATTTAAATTTATAGCTAATTGTTTTAAATCCCTATATTTTTTCTTAAAAGTAAAGCCTGATGTTGTAATAACTACTGGTGCTCATAATACTGTTCCAATGTGTTATATAGCGCATTTGTTTAAGAAAAAAGTAATTTTTATAGAAACTTTTGCTAATAGTAGTGGCAAAACAAAATCGGGGAAATTAGTTTATCCAATTGCTGATAAGTTTATTGTTCAATGGGAAAGTATGCTGGAGTTTTATCCAAATGCTATATACGGTGGTTGGATTTATTAAAAATATATATTGTTAGGAGGAGTAGTAATGATCCTTGTTACATTAGGAACGCAAGATAAGTCGTTCACTCGTTTGCTTGAAGCAATTCAAAAACAAATTAATTTAGGTAATATTAAGGAACGTGTTGTTGTTCAAGCTGGTTGCACTAAATTTGATTCCAATAATATGGAAATGTTTGATTTAATTCCTATGGATGATTTTGATAAGTTAATAGAGGAATGTGATTTATTGATTACGCATGGTGGTGTAGGTAGTATTATCGCTGGTTTAAACAGGGGTAAGAAAGTTATTGCTGCTGCTAGATTAAAAAAATATAAAGAGCATGTTAATGATCATCAATTACAAATAATTGATAATTTTTCTAAGAAAGGATATATATTAAAATTAGATAATTTTGAAAAATTAGATGAATTATTAAAAGAGGTAGTTAATTTTAAACCTAATAAATATAAAAGTAATGCTGATAATTTTAGAGAAATGATTGTCCAATTGATTGATAATATGTAGGAATATGTATGAAAAAAGTAAATAAACATATTGTAGTTTTAAGTTTAATTTTTTGTTTCTTTTTTATTATAGGTATTTTAATACCTTATACAGGTGATGATTGGAATAATTTGCTTGGACATAATGGAAATATATCAATTATGATAAAGACAGCTATTGATAATTTTAATACATTTGAAGGACGATTTTTTAGTCGCATATTTGATTTTATTTTTAATTATTATCGAATATTATGGGTGTTTGTAAATGCTTTTGGTATGACTTTCTTATATCATTTTATGCATAAGATGATTTCAAGTAAAAAGAGTTTTATTTCTGTTTTAATTATTGAAGCATTATTATTGGTTGATAAAGAGACTTTTTCACAAATATATGTCTGGATTACAGGTAATACAACTTATTTTATTCCCTTTATTTTTATGATATTTTTAATTTATATGAATAGAGATATATTTGATAATAATAGTGATGGTAAAATTAATATTGTATTAAAAATTTTTCTACCTTTTTTAAGTTTTATTTTTAGTATGTTTGTTGAAAATGTAAGTATTGGTATTATTATTTCATGTTTACTTATAATTATTTATCGTTATATAAGGTATAAAAAGGTTGATTATTTGATGATTGCAACAATGTTTTTTTCAACTATTGGACTAATCATTATGTTGAGTAGTCCAGGAACAAGAAATCGAATTGACGATATGCCAGAATTTTCTAATTTAGACTTAATTTCAAAACTTTTTATTACTATTCCGCGACAATTAAATTATGTTTTTGTCAAAAATAGTTTTTTACTTTTTCTATTATTAGTTGTAATAAATTATTATATATTGAAAAATTTTAAGTCTTTAAAAAGATTATTATTATTAATTTTTATGAATTTAATACCAATTATAACACTAGTTCAAAATCAGTATTATAATGTTTTTGGTCATGGTATTAAATATATAGCTGTTTTACTAGACTGCAGTAATCTTTTTGTCTTTTCATATTGGTTATTATTTCTAATCATATGTATATATTTAGTTATTAAATTTAATAAAACGAATAATCATAAAGTGTTATTTTTCTTTATTATAGCGGTAATAAATCATTTAGCGATGTTAATTTCTCCACTGGCTGGAGGAAGAACTTCATTTTTATCTACTATAATGTTGTATATTTGTGTTATAATCTTATTGGATGGCTTACAACTTAATTTATTAGATAATAAAAAATTTATCAGATTTAATATTATCTGTTGTGTCATGTTATCAATAATTTTTATTTCATATTATTCTTTTTGTCATATATTAGATAGCAAAAGACAAAACTATATAGACGAGCAAGTATCATTAGACAAGGAAGAAATTGAAGTAATAATGTTACCAGAATTTTATTTATGGAATGCAAATCCGTGGAATGATTGGCATTTATATACTTTTAAAATGTATTATAAAATACCAGATAATACTCAGATAAAATTAATAAAATTCAATTTTAAAAAATGAAATATAATAAATTATAATAAGTCAATATTAGGGGGAATGTAAGATGAAATTATCTATTGTAATACCATGTTATAATGAAGAAAAAAATGTTGAATTAATTCATGATGCTGTTGTTAAATTATTTTATAGTAAGAAAATTTCTTATGAGATGATTTTTGTTAATGATGGTTCGCGCGATAATACTATTGGCGAATTAAAAAAATTGGTTGATAAAAATGAAGCAAATATTAAAGTTGTCAATTTTTCTAGAAATTTTGGTAAAGAAGCGGCTATGTATGCTGGGCTTAAAGAATCAAAAGGGGATTATGTTTCAATAATTGATGCTGATATGCAACAAAATCCGTCTTTACTTTTAAAGATGCTAGGTATTTTAGAAGAAAATGAAAACTATGATAGTGTAGCAGCTTATCCAGAAAAAAGAAAAGAGAGCAAAGTTTTAGTTTTCTTTAAAAAAATATTTTATAAATTAATAAATAAAATTGTTGAAATTGAATTTGTTGATGGTGCAAGTGATTTTAGAATGTTTAAAAGGCCAATGGTTGATGCAATCTTAAGTATGCAAGAGTACTGCCGTTTTTCTAAAGGAATATTTAGTTGGGTAGGTTTTAATACTTATTATATGCCATATCAGGTTAGTGAAAGGGTTAATGGGACAAGTAAATGGTCATTTTGGAAATTGTTTAAATATGCGATTGATGGTATTGTCTCTTTTACTACAGCGCCACTTAGAATGGCAACAATTTTAGGATTATTTATTTCTTTTGGTTCTTTTGTATATTTTCTTATTGTTATTATTCAAACCGTGATTTGTGGCATTGATGTTCCAGGTTATGCATCTTTAATTGGTATTTCATTATTACTAGGTGGAATTCAACTATTATCTTTAGGTATTATAGGAGAGTATTTGGCACGTAATTATATGGAAAATAAAAAAAGACCAATATATATAGCAAGAGAGGTTTTAGAAACTAAAAAGGCAAAAAAGTAATTAATGTCAAATTTAACTAAGTATTTCATATAATATTATGAAGTAATGGTTAATTTGACTTTTTTTCTTTTTTATGTTATTATTTCGTTTGTAATGGCGCATTATTCTAGTCAATACAATCTATTATGAAGGTGGGCCTAAAAATCCACTAAAGAGCATATCTGTGAAACTTTTGGTGCTTGCTTCTTACGCCCAGTTTGGGGTGAGTGCTGGAAGGAAGAGTTCTAGGGCGACCGTAATGGCATACGTTATCGACCCAGTTCTTGAGGAGACCCATTCTTGTGTTTAGCCTATACACATTATGTTGATGGACTAAATACGAAATGGGATTGAACCTACTATGTGATGAAAGTTGCGAGTAGTGTAGCTTGTCTTGCGTGAAAATATGGGAATAACTGATCTACCAAAAATTTTTTGGCCAAAAAGATTTGCGGATTGCAGTTTGAAACTATTTTTGCAAAAAAGAATTAATTTTAGATTGATTGTCGAGGAAATCTCCTAGAATGTTTTTTAAGATAGGATTGCAGTGCGTACTAAGTGGTAATCAAGTCATATGTTTGGTAACAATATATCAAATTTTTTAATGGGGAACCGCTTTTTGGTAACGAAAAGTAAAATTTGGGGAAATCCAACTTGACCTAAGACGTAAAGTTTACTATTTTAAAGCCATTTATGTTAAAAAGGGATTTAACAGCCCTTTTTTTATATGTCTTTTATTAGCAAAAAAGGAACTGCCGGATTAACAGTTCCAAAAAAGAATAAAAAGGGGTTGGCTAGTGTGATACTAGCTCCAATTCGCTTAAATCGAATTGGTACTGTATATACTAATCGAAAATACTTAAAAAGTCAATGCTTTTTTAAAAAAATTTTTAAATTATTAAAAAAAAGGTTGAATATCGAACAATTGTTTGCTAAAATATTATTGGAAAGTCGGTGATATATTGGAGTTAACTGAAGTGACAGGGATAGGTTCAAAGTCTATTATAACTTTAAATAAATTGGGCATTTTTAGTATTGAAGATTTAGTAACGTATTATCCTTTTCGGTACAATATATTAAAACGGTCAAATTTATTAGAAGTAATGCAAGATGATAATGTCGTTATTGATGGGGTAATTGATAGTAAACCAAGTATTTTTTTCTTTGCTAAACATAAAGATAAAATGACTTTTAAATTAAAAACGAATAATATGTTACTTTCGATAATTATTTATAATCGTGGATATTTAAAGAATAGATTATTAATAGGTAAGATAATTACGATTATTGGTAAATATGATAAATTGCATAATACAATTGTGGCAAATGATATAAAATTGTCCCCTTTAACAGATATTCCTGAGATAGAACCAATTTATCATGTGAATTATAGTACTACATCTAATAAAATACATAATTATATTGTAAAAGCTTTAAAAAAGGATTTTTTGATAATTGATTATATCCCAGATAAGTATATTCAAAAATACGATTTTATAATTAAAGAAGAAGCTGTTAAGATTATACATAATCCTACTAATACTTGTTTACTAAAAAAAGCATTAGAGAGGTTAAAATATGAAGAATTATTTTTATTTATGATAAAAATTAATTATCTTAAATTAAATAATAATTTTCAATTTGGATTAAAAAGAGATGTCAATAAATTAGACGTTGATAATTTTATTAATAATTTAAGCTTTACTTTAACTGAGGATCAAATTAAATGTGTTCAAGACGTTTATAACGATTTAATTAGTGAAAAGAGAATGAATCGTCTTATTCAGGGTGATGTTGGTAGTGGTAAAACAATAGTAGCTATTATTGCTATATATATTAATTATTTAAGTGGGTATCAGAGTGCCTTAATGGCCCCGACAGAAATTTTGGCTAAACAGCATTTTGAAAATATTAGTAATTTGTTTTCAAGGTATGGAATTAGAGTATCTCTTTTAACAGGTAATTTAAAGTTAAAAGAAAAAAGACAAATCTATGAAAAATTAAGTTCAGGTGAAATAAATGTTATTGTGGGGACACATGCCTTGTTTATCGATGAAGTTAAGTATTATAATCTAGGATTGGTTATTACTGATGAGCAACACCGTTTTGGCGTTAATCAGCGTGCTAATTTAAAAAATAAAGGTTTAGTTCCTGATATATTATATATGAGCGCAACACCAATTCCTAGAACTTATGCACTTACTATTTATGGCGATATGGATGTTTCTAGTATTAAGACAATGCCTAATGGGCGCAAACCTGTTGTTACTTATTTAAAAAAAGATAGTGAAATTAAAGATGTATTAAATATGATGCTTGAACAATTAAAGTCTAATCATCAAATATATGTTATAGCGCCATTAATTGAAGAAAGTGACAAAATTGATTTAGAAAATATTAATGAGTTGTATCAAAAGATGGATAGAGCTTTCGGTAAATTTTATAATGTGGATATATTACATGGTAAAATGACTGCTCTAGAAAAAGAAAATGTAATGAATAAATTTCTAAACAATGAAATACAAATATTAGTTAGTACAACAGTTATTGAGGTTGGTGTCGATGTTAAGAATGCTACTATGATGGTTATTTTTGATAGTTATCGTTTTGGTTTATCAGCTATACACCAACTTAGAGGTAGAGTTGGAAGAAATGATTTACAATCCTATTGTATTTTAATTAGTAATAAGAATACAGAAAGACTTAAGATTTTAACTGAAACAAATGATGGATTCAAAATTAGTGAAGAGGATTTTAAGTTACGTGGTAGTGGAGATCTTTTTGGTGTAAAACAAAGCGGTGATATGAATTTTCAAATAGCAAATATAAAAAACGATTATAATCTTCTTTTAATGGCTAAAGATGATAGTGATGAATATTTGAAAAATATTGATTTATATAATGATGTTAAAGCTAATCAGTTAAAAGATATTTTATATTGTTCTAATAATCTTGATTAAATAAATATATATAAATTTACTTGACTTTTGATTTTTAATAATGTATTATTATAATAGCGTGATAGTATCACGCTAAGCTCTTACGGTTGAATGTGAGGGCGTAACCGAAACCCCCTGAAGCTAGGTCGAGAGACCTAGCATTTTTTGCGTCATGCCTTATAAAGTCAATGTTTACAAGGGATTGTGTGTTTACAACTTAGTTGTATTAGGTACAATTTAGAGACCTTTTAGATACTTTTTTTGGTACCTAAATGTATCTAGATGGTATCTAAAATAGAAAATTGAAATTTATAAACTCTTATAAATACTGACTTTAAATAGAAAAAAGTGTGCTTTTTGCTCTCTTGGGGAGGTTGCGTGAATATTGATTTATTTGTTCTAATAATTTAATGGGTACAAAATGGGCGAATTCATGATATAATTATTATGTTAGAGGATGTGATAATATGAATAATGAGGCTAATACTAGAGCTCTTTTTGAACAATTATTAAAAGAAAATGATTTTAAATTTTCTGTTAAAGGAGCTGAATCATCCGATGATAACTGTATTGTAGAAGGAGAAAAAAGTGCCAATTTAAAGATTAACAAATTATTATCAAATGCTTCTAAAAAAGGTTCGGGAAAAGGGAGACCTGATTACATAATTTCTAAAATAATTAATAATCCAGATTTGATTATTATATGTGAATGTAAGGCGCAAACAAAATTCCATGAATCAATTAATTTAGACAAATATGGTGATTATGCTGTAGATGGCGTTTTGCTGTATTCATCATTTTTATCAAAAGAGTATGATGTTTTAAGTATAGCGATTAGTGGTGAATCAAAAAAGGATTATAAAATGTCTACTTATTTACAATTAAAGGGTGAAATAGAACCAAGAAATTTAAAAATTAATGATGTTTATAAATTTAATGATTATATTAACCTGTATTCAAAGGATGAGCATAAATTTAATCAAGATTTATCAAAGCTGTTAGATTATTCAAGACTGTTAAATGATCATTTGCATTCATTAAAAATCCCAGAAGATAAAAGAAGTTTATTAATTAGTGGCTGTTTAATTGCATTGCAAGATAAGGCTTTTTGTGCTTCATATAAATTACAAGATTCTAAAGCACTTATTTCGAATTTGTTGAATACAATTGAAATACAATTGCAGAATGTTACGAATTCTGATTTAAAAAATATAATTATAAATTATTCATTTATTAAAACCAGTACAAATTTATCTGCAAACAATAATTTACTTAGAGAAATTATAACGGGTATAAAAGATAATATTGATAATTTTATAAAGACGCATAAATATTATGATACTTTAGGACAATTTTATATTGAATTTTTAAGATATGCAAATAATGACAAAGGTTTGGGAATAGTTTTAACGCCTCCGCATATTACAGAATTATTTTGTGAAATAGGAAATGTTAATAAAGATTCGGTAGTATATGATAATTGTTGTGGAACAGGTGGTTTTTTAATTTCATCACTTGATATGATGGTAAAAGATTCGTTAGGTGATAGTAATAAAGAAGCACACATAAAATCTCAACAATTAATAGGTACAGAATTCCAAGATCATATTTTTACATTGGCATGTTCTAATATGTATATTCACGGGGATGGAAGAAGTCATATTTTTAAAGGTTCTTGCTTTGATAACAAAATTATTGAGCAAGTTAAAGCATTAAAGCCAAATGTAGGTTTTTTGAATCCGCCATACAAATCATCTAAAAATGATATAGAGGAATTAAAGTTTGTATTAAATAATATAGAATGTTTGGAAAAAGGCTCGTTATGTATTGCAATTATACCAATGTCATGTGCAATAGCTGACTCAAAAAATAAAGATGTTTATGATTTAAAAAAGGAACTATTAAAATATCATACCTTGGATGCAGTTTTTTCAATGCCTGATGAATTATTTGTGAATTCAAATGTAAATACGAGAACATGTATTATGGTTTTTAAAGCTAAAGAACCGCACCCTGAAAATTATAAAACCTATTTTGGTTATTGGAAAAATGATGGTTTTATTAAGAGACGTGATGGTCGCGCAGATTATAATAATTTATGGGAAGATATAAAAAAACATTGGATTACTTCATATAGGAACCGAGATGAGATAATTAACGAGAGTGTGAAGAAAACTGTCGGTGCAAACGATGAGTGGTGTGCTGAGGCTTATTTAGAAACAGATTATTCAAATATTCCGAGTGATTTATTTGTATCAAAATTAAAAAATTATTGTTTGTATTTGTTTAGTAATAATCTAGCTAATTCCATAAATAATAATCCGTTAGATATATCATTTGTTTCAGAAGATAATAAAGAGTATGGATATTTTAAAATAAAAGATTTCTTTGATGTTAAATCTGGTGGAGATAAACCTAAGGATTGTTATTATCCTGCCGAAGGGTATTATGAAGTTAATTCTGTAGAAAACCAAGTTAATAATAATGGAATCAAGGAAAAAATTTATTTTGATAAAGTTGATAAAATTTATAGTAATTTTATTTCAGTTGTTTCTATTGGAGACGGTGGGACCTCATTTTATCAACCAGAAAAGTGTGCTTGTTTTACCAGAGTAAAATCTCTTATCCCAAATAATAAGATTAAATTTAATCCATATATTGCAATGTACATATGTGTTATTATAGAAATGGAAAAATATAAATATGGTTATGGTAGAGTAGTTAGTAAAGATAGACTAAAAGAATTATATTTATATTTGCCGGTTGATAAAAACAAAAATCCTGATTGGGAATATATGGAAGCATTTATTAAATCATTGCCTTATAGTTCAAACTTATAAAAAGAGTATTTTGCTCTTTTTTTGTTTCTGATACTACTTGAAGGGAGCAGATACTTTTTGTAAACCCTTATAAACATTGACTTCAAGTGTTATCAAGGTTTATTAGAAGTGATTTTAGGTACCATTTCATTATTATAAAATAATAAAATTACGAACCAGTCAATATTAAAAAAATATTACTAAATAAAATTGCAAGTTTTTGCAACTTATTTGCAATATATTACGATTTAGTCGTAATAATTTACAATTGAATTGTAATATCGTGGCCCCCTGAAGAGTCAGCTAAAGCTGGCCCACTTTTTTGCTATTCATTATAATGTCAATTTTTGTAAGGATTTGTGAGGTTGCAGCCTAGTTGTATTAGATACAGTCTATGTATCATCTAGATACTTTTTTATACCTAAAATTAAAAATTCAGATTTATTAAACGATTATAAATACTGGCTTTAAATAGAAAAATAGGTACTTTTCATTTTCTTGAATATTTTGGTTATAAAAAGCTAAGAAAAATAATTGATATTTTATAATAAAAAAATTATATAATTTTGACTATCTTTTATAAACTTTTAAATGTCGTTATATCCTTTATTTATAAGTATTTATGGCATTTTTATTTTTGAAGGTATTCACATATATTTTTATAATTTCTTATGTTTTTGCTTTCAAAAGTAGTAAATTGGTAGTAAAATTCAGAAAATTTTTAAAGTGTTATAAAATATAAAAAATACTATGTAATGTCATAGTATCGAAGTATAGTCTTCACCATAATAAGGGATAGTATTACCCTTACTATGTAGCATGAAGCATGTAGCGTTATTTAAAATTAAAAGAATACTATATTATTTTCCTCTATTTGATATTTATAAATTCACTATTATTAATATGATTTCGCATTTCATAACCATTAATATGCTTTTTAGGTGCAGTGTATTTATATATTTGAATATTGGATGGATTATAATCGCTTGGGATTAACTCATTAATCACTGCACTTTTAATAAAAGCGTTTTTAAAGTCTTCCAGTAATTTAATAATATTATCGTATTCATGTATACCACTATAAAAACAATTTTTATCATTAAACATAGGTTCAAACCAATAGACTTTATTTTTATCGTAAAATACTAAGATAGTATGACTAGGACAACCTTTATTATCATCATACAATAGATAATAAGTTTCATGTTTTAAAGAAGTCATATTTTCAAAAAAGCATCTAGATAATTCTGCCATATCCCAGCAAATTCCTATATGGCTTTTTAACAATTCGTTAGGTGATTGTAAACTATAAGATTGAGCATCATTAATTCCATAGTGTCTATTTCTGTCTTTATCAATCCAACCATACTCAATCTTATTTTGCATATAAGTAAGAAATTTAGCAATATTTGTTAAATCATTTTCAGTAAAAATCTTTTTATAATCCATATTAATCCCTCAATATAATTATACTTTATTTATGTGAAGCAGTACATACTCATACTTTCAAAATTCTTTTTTTCTCTCTTCAAAAGTAGTAAATTGGTAGTAAAATTACTTAATTTTTTTGTATGTGTCTCTTAAAATGAGGCTTTTTAATCAAAAACTAAACTTTTAAAATAAAAAGTATTGCTATTTTTATCATAAAATATTTCTTAAAATTTGTTTTTTTGATATAATAGTCATGATAGAGTGGTGGTTTTGATGGCAATTGAACAATATACAGAAAATTTAACATTAAGTGAAATGAAATGTCATATAGGAAAAAATAATTTCGGGTATATTTATCCACAAGGCGATGTTTCAGATATAGATAAGATTGAAAGTTGCTGGTAGCAAACCAAAGGAATGTCCGATTGAACATTATTTACCAAAAGGAAAAGGTAAAGCAAAACCAGAATTTATAATAACATTTGATAAAAATATTAACACTATTATAGTAGTTGAATGTAAAAATAATGTTTCAAAACATGCATCAAATGATTTAGGACATCCTGCTAGTTATTCAATCGATGGTGTATTATATTATGCAAAATTTTTGAAAAATGAATATAATGTTATAGCTGTAGCAATAAGTGGAACAAAAAAAGAAACAATGAAAGTTGACATTTTTTATTGGGCTCAAAATCACTCTTATTATACAGAATTAAAAAAAGCTAAAGATATTATTTTAGAACCAGAAAATTATATTAAACTAGTAAATGGTGAAAAGCTACAGAAAGAATATTCATTAGAAGATATTAGAAATACAGCTTTAGAGATGCATGATACTTTAAGAGAAATTAAAGTATCGGAAAAACATAAACCTATTTTTATTGCAGGAATATTAATAGCATTAGAAGATAAGTCTTTTAGTACTGAATACTCTAAATATACAACATTTGGCAGCGTCATGTTAAATTTGAATCATGCTATTGAAATGACATTGAATAATAGCGATATAAAAAAGATAAAATAGATAATATTAAAAATGCTTTTTCAATTATAGAAAGTAATGAAAAACTTAAATCAATACCTCTTGGGCATAGAAATTCTATTACTTGGTACATAGAACAGCTTGAAATGAAAATTAAGCCAATGATGAATTATGCTGATGCTAGTTTAGATGCATTAGGGGTTTTTATCATGCGTTTGTTAAATATAGTGGTGGTGATGGGAAAGGCTTAGGTATAGTGTTAACTCCACAGCATTTAACAGAATTTATGTGTGAACTCGCTGTGGTTAATAAAAATAGTAGAGTTGTTGATATATGTTGTGGTGGTGGCTCTTTTCTTGTTAGTGCAATGATAAAGATGTTTAGAGGTGCTAATCAAGAAGAAATTTTGAGAATTAAACAAGATGGTTTATATGGTGTGGAATTAGATGTTGAATTGTTTACATTAGCTATTGCTAATATGATTATAAGAAGAGATGGTAAATCTAATATTTATCATGGTGATTGTTTTAATGAAAAAATTGGAAAAGAATTAAAAAATAAAAATATTAACATTGTATTTATTAATCCTCCATACGCTCAAAAAGATATTTGTGAATTAGAATTTGTTGAAAAAATGTTAGATATACTTACAATAGGTGGCATAGGTGTTGCAGTAGTGCCAATGAGTAGTGCAATTGGTACCAAATTTAAATATGTAAGGGAAAGATTAATGGAACACAACAAATTGTTATCTGTTTTTTCAATGACTGACGACATATTTTATCCAACAGGCACTAATACTTGTGTAATGGTTTAGTAGGCACATGTTTCAAATGATATAAACGAAGAAACTTTTTTTGATATTATAAGGAAGATGGTTTTGTTAAAAAGAAAAAACTTGGTCGCATAGATGCATACAATAGATGGAATGACACCATGAAGAAATGGCTAGATTTATATAAGCATAAAAAAGTAATCTCAGGTTTATCAGCACTGGAATGCGTTGATTGGAAAGATGAATGGTTATGTGAAGCATATATGGAAACTGATTATTCTTCACTTTGCGAAAGTGATTTTCAAGAAACTATAAATAATTATTTTTCTAGTTATATAAAGAATGGTGACATAAAATGAAGCCATACGGATATAAAAAATTTTTAATTAAGGATATTTTTAATATTGATACTGTTAAAGATCTAATTTATTATACATTGATTGCGGGAAAATATAATGTTATAGGTGATGGGATTGAGAATAATGGTATAACTGCAACAACAGTTAAATTAGATAATTATAAATTATATGATGCTAGAAAAACGATTGCATTAGCAAATAGAGGTAATTTTTTTGCTTCTGTTCAAATAACTGGTTTTTATATTGGTACTAGAGTTAAAGCATTGACTGAAAAATTTCTTTCAAACAAGTATATTTTATTGTATATAGCAACAATTATAAATAAAGAAAAATTTAAATATTCTTATGGAAGAAATGCTTGTGATAAAATAGGTGATATTGAGATATTGCTCCCAATAAAAGAGAATAATGAACTTGATATTACTTATATGGAAAAATATATAAAAACTATATATAATGGGAATTTAATAAAAACAAATAATATATCAAACGTGATGGATTTAAAAAATACTACTTGGAAACAATTTAAAATAACAGATTCGTTTAAAATTGTTAGAACAAAGCCAACAACAATTGAAGAATTAGAAGAATATGGATTAGGGGATTATCCATATATAACAACTCAATCTACAAATAACGGAGTTGCAGGTAAGTACAACTTTTTTACAGAAGAGGGTAATGTATTAACAATTGATAGTGCTGTAGTTGGTTATTGTACTTATCAGGAAAAAAGTTTTAGTGCAAGTGATCATATTGAAAAATTAATACCAAAATTTAAATTGAATAAATATATAGCGCTATTTTTGGCTACTATAATTAATTTTCAAAACTATAAATATTCATATGGTAGAAAATTTAATCAAAATCAAATAAAAAATACTGAACTTTTTTTGCCAAGTAAAAATGAATCCCGGATTTTGATTATATGGAAAGATATATAAAGTCATTACCATATTTTGGTAAAATTTAAGAACATCACATTTATGTTCTTTTTTGTTTAGTGAATATATTAAATTAAAAATTACTTTGTAGCACCTATTAAAAAGAAACATATTATGTAGTATGAGGTGAATAAGATTGAATTGGTTTGAAAATTTAAATCCAGTAATCCAAGCACTACTTGCAACTATTTTTACTTGGGGTGTAACAGCACTAGGAGCATTGGTAGTATGTTTCTTTAAAAACGTTAATAAAAAAGTATTAAATACAATTCTAGGTTTTAGTGCTGGAATAATGATAGCAGCGTCCTTTTGGTCTTTACTGTCTCCTGCTATCGACTTATCTATAGAGTTAGATTATATTGCGTGGTTATTGCCAATGATTGGTTTTATTGTCGGAGGTTTATTTGTTTTATTATCTGATCGCTTTTTAGATAAAGTACTTAAAAATAAAAATAATTTACAAAATTCTGCTTCATTAAAGAGAAGTATTCTTTTAGTATCAGCAATTACTATTCATAATATTCCAGAAGGTATGGCTGTAGGAGTTGCCTTTGGTGGTATCGCTAGTGGTGTTTCGGGAATGACTTTAATAGGTGCAATTATGTTAGCTATTGGTATAGGCATTCAAAACTTTCCAGAGGGTGCTGCAGTTTCACTACCACTTAGGAATGAAGGTTTTTCTAGGACTAAAAGTTTTATGTTTGGGCAAGCATCGGCATTAGTTGAACCTATATCTGCAATAATTGGTGTGGTATTAGTTTTAACTATTAGGGGAATTTTACCGTTTTTACTAGCTTTTGCTGCTGGCGCTATGATTACAGTAGCTGCTAGAGAGTTATTACCAGAATCTGTTAAAGAAAACAAAAATTTATCAACGTTAGGACTAATAGTAGGTTTTACAATAATGATGGTTTTGGATGTTGCTTTAGGTTAAATAATGAAGTTATTATACTTCGTTTTTTCTTATTTGCCAATATTAAAAAAAAGTGTTATAATTTTTTAGTATAAGAATAATAGTTAATATAGATTAGAGGTATATAGATGGCAAAAAAGGTTAAAAAAATTAATCCTAAAACAAAAAAGATGATAAATACTATAAGTTCACTTTTATATTTTATCTTTTGTTTTATAGCTTTATTACTTACTATAAATATTTTTAAATTGAATATGCTACCATTTAAAATTACTTTTTTAATATTTACATTTGGTATTATTAGTATTTTAATTTTTGGTTTATTATGTTTGCATAAGAAAATAAAGTGGAAAATTAAAATTGTCAGTGATATAATTGTCTTAATTTTATCATTAATATTATTTTTTGCTAATCATTATATTGATAGAACAATATCGTTTTTTAGAAGTATAACAGGTAGTAATTATGAAGTTGAAAATTATTATGTGTTGGTTCTAAAGGAAAGTGATTTTTCGAACGAAAAAGATTTATTAGATAAAAAGGTTGGATATGTTAGTAAATTAGGTAATAATGATAAAGCTTTAGAAGAATTAAAGAATAAAGTGGTATTTGAAACGGTTGATAATAAAAGTATTTTTGATTTAGGAAATGCTTTGTTAAAAAAGCAAAATGACGCAATCCTATTAGCTGATTATCATAAGGCTATTTTAGATGAGCAAATTGAGGATTTTGATGATAAAGTAAAAATTATTTATCAGTTTTCAATAAAGAAAGAAACTAAGGTTGAATCAAATTCTGTTAATGTTACAAAGGATTCATTTAATATATTTTTAAGTGGGATTGATACTTATGGAGAGATTGATTCAATAGCCAGAAGTGATGTTAATATGATAATAACAATTAATCCTGTAACAAAACAAGTTTTATTAACATCAATTCCTAGAGATTATTATGTAAGTCTTTCTTGCTATAATGAAAAGGATAAACTTACACATGCTGGAATGTATGGTATTGATTGTTCAATTGGTACAATCGAAAATTTACTTGGTATAGATATTAATTATTATGTTCGTGTTAATTTTTCATCATTAATTAACCTTGTAGATGTTTTAGGTGGTGTAGAAGTATATTCTGATTATACGTTTAATACTTATGGTTATCAGTTTAATAAAGGTTATAATTATGTAAATGGAAAATATGCATTAGCGTTTTCTAGGGCACGTTATAATTTTGCTGATGGGGATAGACAGCGAGTAAAAAATCAGCAAGCTGTTATAACAGCTATTGCGAATAAGGCGATGAGTCCCGCAATTTTAAGTAAATATACAAATATTTTAGATGCTTTAAAGGATTCTTTCCAAACTAATATGGGAATGTCAGATATTCAAGAATTGGCTAAATTTCAAATTGATAAAATGCCAAAGTGGAAGATAGCTTCAATTAGTTTAAATGGTAGTGATTCAGAAAATTATACTTATAGTTATGGCACACAAAAGTTGTATGTAATGGAACCTGATATTTTAACAGTTGATTATGCCCATGAAACAATTAATAAGGTTATGAAGGGCGAGGCTATTGATGTTGCTAATACTGAAACAAAACCTGTTTCTAGTAATAATCAAGTGATAAATAAGACGACAACAACAACTTCAATAAAATCAACAACGACAACTAAAACAACAACAACGATAACAACAACTAAAAAGGAAGAAAATAAAACTGACAACAACTCAAATAATAATGGTGATAATTTTGATCATGAAGATAATAATCAGGGGAATAATCAAGATAATAAACCAGATAATGAGGAAGATATAAAACAAGATGACGATGAAGAAAAGAAAGATTCAGAAAATATTGATGATAAAAAACAGGATGATGATTGAAAATAAATTAAAAGAAATTTGCTTTTTTCTTTTTTTTTGTTATAATTGAATAAGGTGATTCTATGCAAGATATATTAAAGCGAATTTATAATTATTCACTAGAGGAAATTATGGGGGTTAGATTTGGTGAGTATGCTAAATCAATTATTCAGGAGCGAGCATTACCTGATGTTCGTGACGGGTTAAAACCAGTTCAGAGACGAATATTATATGGTATGTATCGTGATAAGAATACTTATGATAAAGCTTATAAAAAATCCGCAAAGACGGTTGGAAATGTTATGGGACAATATCATCCACATGGGGACTCTAGTATTTATGAAGCAATGGTTAGAATGAGTCAGTGGTGGAAGCAGAATGCGATTACAATCGATATGCATGGTAATAATGGTTCGATGGATGGCGATAGTGCAGCAGCTATGCGTTATACTGAAGCTAGACTTTCAAAAATTAGTAATGAATTATTAAAGGATATTGATAAAGATACGATTTTGTGGACTTGGAATTATGATGATACTTTATTAGAACCAACTGTTTTACCAGCCAAGTTCCCTAATTTATTGGTTAATGGTTCAACAGGAATTAGTGCTGGTTATGCGACTAATATACCTCCTCATAATTTAGGTGAAATTATTGATGCCACTATTCTATTAATGGATAATCCTGAAGCTACATTAGAAGATGTTATGAAAATTGTAAAGGGCCCAGATTTTCCAACTGGTGGAATTGTTGAAGGTATAAACGGTATTAAAGATTCATTTAAAACGGGGCGAGGAAAAATTGTTGTTAAATCTAAATATGTAGTTGAACAAAATAAAGGGAAAAAACAAATTATTATTACAGAAATACCTTTTGATGTAAATAAAGCAACTTTGGTAAAGAAAATTGATGATATTAGAATTGATAAAAAGGTTGATGGAATTGTTGAAGTTAGGGATGAATCTAATTTAGACAATCCTGAGACAATTGTTATCGATTTAAAAAAAGATTCTAATAGCGATTTAATTATAAATTATTTGTTAAAAAATACAGAAATGCAAATTACTTATAATTATAACATGGTTTCGATTGTTAATAATCGTCCAATGACGCTTGGCCTTGTAGAGATTTTAAATGCATATGTTAATCATCAAAAAGATGTTATTACCAAAAGAACGCAATTTGATTTAGAGCATGCTAAAGCTAGAATGCATATTGTTGAAGGTTTAATAAAAGCGTTATCTATATTAGATGAAATTATTGCTTTAATTAGAGCTAGTAAAAATAAAAGTGATTCAATTAAAAATTTAGTTGAAAGATTTGAATTTACTGAAAAGCAAGCAACAGCAATTGTTGATTTACAACTATATCGTTTAAGTAATACTGATGTTAATGATTTAATTGAGGAACAAAAAAATTTAAAAAAATTAATTAAAGCTTTAGAGAGTATTTTAGCTGATAATAAAAAATTAATGGATGTTATTAGAGCGGAATTAATGCGTATTAAAGATGAATATAGTATACCAAGAAAAACAGTTATTAAAGATGAAATTACAGAAATTAAGATAGATGCTACTAATCTTATGCCTAAAGAAGACTGTGTTGTAGTTGTGACGCATGATGGTTATGTGAAGAGGACATCTTTAAGAAGTTATAATTCAAGTGATGATAATTCTATAACTCTAAAAGATGGGGATTATGTTTTGGGTCAATTTGAAGTAAATACAATGAATACGATTTTAATTTTTACAGATTTAGGGAATTATTTATATGTACCAGTT
This sequence comes from Bacilli bacterium, assembly GCA_022795155.1. Classification (GTDB taxonomy): domain Bacteria; phylum Bacillota_I; class Bacilli_A; order RF39; family UBA660; genus CAJLIR01. Next base: position 39,279 of record JAAWGF010000001.1, read on the forward strand.
TATGAGTTGCCTGATTTGAAATGGAAGGAATTAGGTAAACATATTAGCAATATTATTAAATTAGGTGAGGGCGAGAATATTATTAGTTCATATCCTATTTATGATTTTAATATTGATAGTTTCATTACTATTTTTACACATGATGGTATGGTAAAACGAACTAAACTAAGCGATTTTAAGATTCAACGATATTCCAAACCAATAACATGTATGAAATTAAAGGATGCGGATAAAGTTGTGTCTGTTTGTATGAGTAGTGAAAATAATGTTTTTATTTCAACATTTAATGGATATGGATTACGTTATAAGTTAGAAGAAATTCCTGTTGTTGGTTTAAAGGCAAGTGGTGTTAAGGCCATTAATTTAAAAAATGATTATGTTGTAAATGGCGAAGTGTTTGATCAAAATCATTATGATTATTTAACGCTTATTACTAATAAAAATACGGTTAAACGTATTCATTTAAACCAATTTGATTATATTAGTAGAGCTAAAAAAGGTGTACAAATTATTAGAGAGGTTAAGACAAATCCTTATAATGTATTAAAAACTTTTATTACAAATAATAAGGATTCATTAGGAATTAAAACCCGAGACGATATATTATTATTTAAAATGACAGAGATTCCTATTTTGGATAGATATTCAACTGGAACTGTTATTTGTAAGGGTAATATAGTTGATGTGTTTAAAAATTTTAAGGTTATTACAAAAGAAACAAAGCTTGATAGTGAAATGGTAGATAATAAAACAAACACAACCTTAGACAATATTGATAATCAAATAATGACAATTGATGATTTTCTAGATGATTTTAAAATATAATCAAAAAATAAAAAAAAAGTAAAAAAATAGTTTTACTTTTTAAAAAATTATGATATACTGTATATGATATTTATGCTAGAGTATGTTATTTTGCTCTAAGTAATAGTAAAGAGGGGAAAGAATATGGATAAAGGATTAGAATTTATGGATACTAAAGATAATAATGTATTAGATGAAAAAGAAAATAATGTATTAAAAGAAAATGATTTCTATGATAAAGAAATTATGGAGATTGATAATGGAGCTAATTTATTAGATGATGACTTTGATTCAATTGGTGAAGAACTAAATAATGATAATTTCTCGGCTTTTGTTAGTTCAAGTAAGGATGATGATTTAAAACCAGTAGAATTTGAACAACCTGTTTTAGCAGCTAGTAATAATGATGAAAGTGATAGTGTAAATAGTAATAAAACTTTAACTTCTATCAACGAAAATTCTAATAAAGATGTTCAACCAAAAGAAAGTATTGAGTCTACAAATACTTCTATTGTAGATGCTGAAAATAATGATGTTCTTTCAGATTTCGATTCTCTATTCAATAATTTATATAGTGATGTGGTTGGAGCTAACAATTTTATTTCTAATTTAATAGAAAAAAAATCTTCCTTAAATAAAAATGAAAAATCATTAGAAGAAATAAAAGAAAAATTTGAAAAGGAAAAAGCTGAATTTGATCGGTATGTTGCAGAACAAAGAAAATCTATTGAAAAAGAAAAACAACAGTGTGATGAGTATGTTGCAACGCAACGTCAAAGAATTGAAAGTGAAGAGGCTAAATTTAATGAAGATGTTTTGGCTAAAAATACAGAGCTTGATTTATTAGAACAATCTTTAAATATTACGAGGGAACAATTAGAAACTGAGAAGGAACAATTTGAAGATTATAAAAAGGTTGAGGAAGAAAAAATTAGAAGTGATAAGAATAAATTAGATACAGAAAAAAGCCAGTTTGAAAAAGAAAGAGAAATGACTCAAAAAAGCTTAAAGGAAAGACAAGATGAGTTATCTACTAAAGAACAGGAATTTGCAAAATTTAAGGATTTAGAACAATCTAAGTTGGATTCTGAAAGAGAACAATTGGATAAAGAGATTGGATTGACTCGTCAAGGTCTAGAAAACTCTAGAAAAGAATTAGATTTCAAACAAGAACAATTTGCAAAATATAAAGAAGTAGAAGAAAAGAAATTAGAGTTAGAAAATAAGAATTTGGCACAAAGTTGTGCAAGATTCAAAACTTTGGTTTCTCAATTTAATACAAGTTTTTCACAATTACCTAATGATAAGGAATAGTTAAATGTCTTTAAATGATGTTCAAGAAAATGTATCTAATGATAGTGAAATTGATTTAGATAAGGATTTTGTTATTGATAATAGTTTAAATGATAATTCTGATGTTGGTGATATTAGCGAGGTGGAAAATACTAGTAGTAATGCTCAAAAAGGCACTATAAATATTGAGAATATTTTTGAACGTGCTAATAACAATGTTAAGGAAGCTACAAATATTTTTCAAAAAAATTTATTGTTAAAACAACAATTAGAGGAAAAAATAAAAAAATTTAATATAGATAAAAGCAATTTTGAAAAAACAAAGGAGCTTGAATACGAGAAAATAAAAGAATATAAAAAGACAGCTTATGAAAAATTGAAACAGAAAAAGATTGTTATTGAAAAAAGTATAGATGAACTTAAACAACAACAAGAGAATTTGAATGCTGAAAAAGTGGCTTTTCAAGAAAAACGTAAACAAGAATTAGAAAAAATAAAAGAAGAAAAACAAAAGAATATTTTGTTTATGAAAGAAAAGAAACAACAGCTAGAAGCTTTGGAACGTGAGTTAAAAGCTGAAAAAGAAAGTTTAAATGAAATGAAAGAGCAACTTAAATTGGATCGTATTCAATGTGAGAGTGATAAAAGTGAACTTGCTAATAATTTGATTAAGTTTAATGAATTAGTAGGCGAGTTTACAGTTGGAATTGAAAAGTTTAGTGATGAAAACTAAAAAAACTGTCGATTGACAGTTTTTGTTTTTTGTAAATGGTTTGTTAATTATTGACAAGGGATTTTTTAAAAGAAATACATTTCTATTTTAATAAATGTTTATCAAATTAATTGATTATATATTTCTTCGATAGGTTTTAATTCTTGTTTTGAATTATAATGCGGTTTTAAATGTAGGTGATAATGCTTAACTTCTTGGACAGAACCGTTATTTTGGATTAGTGTTAATCCATCGATATGCAATTTATTGATTAATTTTTCTTCCATTTCTTTGGCTGTTTTCATAATGTGCATAAGTGTTTGAACATCAATTTCTTTTAATCCTAGGTAATGTTTTTTCGGTATTATTAATAAATGCCCATTAACATCAGGATTAATATCTAAAAAAACTTTAACAATATCATCTTCATAAATTGTATATGAAGAGATTTCCTTGTTAATTATTTTACAAAAAATGCAATCCATAATTTATTTCCTCCTTATATTAGTTATTATAGCACATATTATCTAAAAATAAAAAGAGTAATACTCTTTTTAGTGAATACTGCAAATATTCATTTATATTATGTTATGGTTAAGAAAATCTATACACTAATTATTGTTTTTTTAATTTTTATATGTTAATATAAATTTATCGAGGTGGTTATATGAGTAATTTTTATTTACCTATTTATAAAAAAGATTCTATAAAAAATAGCGTTAGTATTTATAATATGGAATATAATAGTCAAGTTTTAAATGAATTCTTAGAATATGTTAGAAATTATTATCAAGAAAAGCATTTAACTAGCGAGGGTTTTAATACCAAAGCTTTTCCTATAAATCTCAAATATTTTGATATAACCAATTGTGACGCGTATGAGTATAAAATAAACCCTATGATTTATAATACTTTTTGCGATATAACAAAAGATGCATATTTAAATCTACGCCCTTTGGGTTTATATATGAAAGTTAATTTTGGACAAAAAATGCCTAACAATTATACGAGTGATGAAAAAAATAACATTTTATTACAATTAAAAAAAGATGAAAATTTCGCTAAGAATATTCATATGTCAGCTAGAGATAAAATAAGCAATGAAATATATATGATTGAGCAAATAAATCTAAAGAGACAATTAACTGTTTTAGAAAAGAATATGTTGATAAGTGAATTTGAACGTTTAGTAGTACAATTTTTTGATTTGTTTGAAATTGACCAAATAAATTATAAGCGTCATCATAGTAAAAATTTTGACTATGAAACACCTATTATTAATAATAATATATTAGGACATGATGCTTTTCAGAAAGTTTATAAAAAGTTTTTCTAAAAATGTTTTAAAAGGTCGAAATTATCGACTTTTTTTAAGTATTAAGGTATAATTATTTAGGAGATGGTTTTATGCATACACTTAAAATTGTTAATTTAACGGTTGAAGTTGAAGATAAAAAAATTTTGGATAATTTTTCTTTAACTATTAATAGTGGCGAAATACATGTTATTATGGGACCAAATGGTACAGGAAAGTCAACTTTGTCTAAGGTTATTATGGGTGACACACATTATCGAATTTTGGATGGCCAGATATTTTTTGACTACAAATTAATTAATGATTTGACAGTTGATGAGAGGGCTCGTTTGGGTTTGTTTTTGGGCATGCAGATGCCACTTGAAATTGATGGAGTAACTAATGCTGATTTTTTGCGAGCTGCTTTACATTCAAAAGAAGGTGATAGTTTTAAATTATATGGCTTCATAAAAAAATTAGATAAAACAGTTGAAAATTTAAAAATGAATAAGGATATGATTCATCGTGGTATAAATAAAGGCTTTTCTGGTGGGGAAAGAAAGAAAAATGAAATATTACAAATGTATATGCTAGAACCAAAAATAGTATTATTAGATGAAATCGATTCTGGTCTTGATGTTGATAGTTTAAAGGTTGTTGGAGAGAAAGTTATGGATTATTATGAAGAATTTAAGCCAGCAATTTTATTGATTACGCATTATCAACGATTATTAGATTATATCAAACCTAATTATGTTCATATTATGAAGAATGGGTGTATTGTTAAGAGTGGAGATTTTAGCTTGGTTTCGCAAGTTGAAAGAAATGGTTATGATTTTTTTATAAATACTAGTGAAAATGTTATAGAGGATAATTCGCAATATGAATAAAATAGTTATTGAAAATAGTTTAATAAAAGATAAAACAATTGATGATACTATTAAGATTAATTACTCTGTTAATGATACTTTTTTGGCTGTTAATAATTTAGAAATATTTTGCTTAAAAGATACTGGTATATGTATATATTACACAAACGATAACGATATAAAATTTAATGTAGTTATAAATTGTTTAGAAAGTGTTAATGTCAATCTTTTTGAATTTTATAGTAATGGTATTCTGAAAATAAGGAATACATATAATTTGAGTAGATCAAGTAATCTAACAATTCAAAAATTTTATGACATTAAGGAAATTAATCAATTTGATATTATTAATATGAATGGTGAGTATTCTAGTATAAATTATATTTTAAAAACTGTTAGTAAAAATAGTGAGAAATATAATTTATTAATTAATCATAATGCTAAAAATACATCTAGTAATGTTATTAATAATGCTGTTAATATAAATAATGGAAAAATAATTTTTGATGTTACAGGATTAGTACCAAAAACTATGTCTGGTTCTACACTTAATCAAAATAATAGAATTGTATCTTTTAATCAAAATAAATGTCAAATTAATCCTAATTTGTTAATTGATGAAGATGACGTTAGTGCTAATCATTCTGCGTTTGTTGGCCAATTTAGTTACAAAGAATTGTTTTATTTACAAAGTAGGGGAATAAGGTATGATGATGCTTTAAAGTTGCTAATAAGAGGATTTTTATTTAATAATTTAATGCTTAATGATGATGCTACTAATAGTTTAGAATTGATAATAAAAAAATACTGGGGGTGAGTAGATGAATCGTGATGATTTTCCAATGTTAAAACAGGATATCATTTATTTTGATAATGGGGCCACAACATTTAAACCTTATAGTGTTATTCAAAAATTGTGTGATTATTATACTAATTATAGCTGTAATGCTCATCGTGGTGATTATAGATTTAGTTTAAAAGTTGATGAAGAATTTGAAAATACAAGGACTTTAGTTAAAAATTTTATTAATGCTAAAAGCAATCGAGAAATAATATTTACTAGTGGGGCAACAGATGCTTTAAATAAGATTATTTTTGGCTATTTTAAAAATTATTTATCGTCTGGTGATGAAGTGTTGTTAACAAAAGCTGAACATGCTTCTAATATTTTGCCATGGTTTGAATTAGCAGAAGAAAAAAATCTTATTATTAATTATATCCCATTAAATCATAATTTTACTTTTGACTTAGAAGATGTAAAGAAAAGTGTTACAGATAAAACAAAGGTTATCAGTATTGCTCATGTTACTAATGTAGTTGGTGATATACGTGATATTGAAAAAATTATTGAATTTGCGCATAGTAAAAATATTTTAGTAATTATTGATGGTGCTCAGAGTGTACCTCATATAAAAGTTGATGTTCAGAATTTAGATATTGATTTTTTAGCTTTTTCGGCTCATAAAATGTGTGGACCTACTGGAGTTGGTGTTCTATATGGTAAAGAGGAGCTTTTAAATAATATAAGGCCAATTGAATATGGTGGAGGAATGAATGCTATGTTTTCTTATGATGGTGTTAGACAGTATAGTAATCTTCCAACATTATTGGAGGCTGGAACGCCTAATATTGCTGATATTATAGCGTTTTCTGAAACTATAAAGTATTTGAATAATATTGGTTTAGATAAAATTCATGAATATGAGTGCGAATTAAAAAGATATGCGATTGAGAAATTAGAACAAGTTAATGATATTATAATTTATAATGAATTTGCTGAAAGTGGTATTATTACTTTTAATATGAAAGATATTTTTGCTCAAGATTTGGCTATTTATTTAGATAAGTATAATATTTGTGTTAGAGCTGGTAATCATTGTGCTAAAATTTTAAAAGATGAATTAAAAATAAAAAATACTTGTCGTATTAGTTTATATTTTTATAACACAAAGGAAGAGATTGATTACTTAGTAAGTATTTTAAGTAATCCTAATTTAAAAAATGAAATTATTTTATAGTTTATTAAGTATAGACTAATTAATTAATTTTTGATATAATTAATTAGTCTTTTTATTATTTTATTTATGTTTTATAAATAATTGAATTAATATTTAATTATAGAATAAATTTTAGTTATTTTAAAGAAAGGAGTTTTTATGAGTAAAATAAAAATATTTAGTTTAGGTGGCTTAAACGAAATTGGAAAAAATATGTATATTGTTGAAGTAGATAGAGATATTTTTGTATTTGATGCGGGATTAAAATTTGCGGATGATAAAATGCTTGGTGTTGATTATATTATACCTAATTATGATTATTTGAAAGAGAATATAAAAAGAGTAAAGGGTGTTTTTATTACACATGGTCATGATCAGCAGTTGGGAGCTCTCTCGGATATTTTGGCGGATTTACCAGATTTAAAAATATATGGGTGTGCTTTTACAATTGATATTTTAAGAAAGCAACTATTTAACGAAGGAATTAAAAAAGCCAATTTAATTGAAATTATGCCACACAAGAAAATTAATTTTGGCGTTAATAGTATTTTTCCTGTAAGCTTAACTCATTCTGTTCCTGATACAGTTGGTTATGTATTATATACACTAGATGGTGCGATTTTCTATACTGGAAATTTTGTTTTTGATCCAACTACAATTGGTAATTATAAAACAGATATAGGTAAATTAGCTTATGTTGGGAAACAAGGTGTTTTATGTTTAATGAGTGAATCATTGTATGCTGACAAGTCAGGATTTACATCGCCAAATCATCGTGCTTCATCTATTCTTAGAGAGACACTTAGTAAACATCCAGGGCGTATTTTATTTAACGTATTTGAAACACAAATATATCGCTTGCAAGAACTATTTAATGAAATTCGTTTAACTGACCGTAGAGTAGTTATTCTTGGTAAGAGGTTAGAAGAAATTGTTATAGAATCAATTGATAAGAAATATATTGATTTTGATAAGTCACGAATTAGTAATATTCATCATATTAATGATAATAATATTATTGTTATTGTTTCGGATGAACGAGAAAAGCCTTTTTCAAATTTGACAAGAATTGTTAAAGGATATGATAAATTTATTAAAATTAATGAAAATGATACAGTTGTATTTATTTCGCCTGTTTATGATGGCATGGAAATAAGGGCCACTAAATTATTTAATGGTATTGCCAAAATTGGTGCTTCTTTAGTTATTTTATCAAATAAAAAATATTTGGGACATCACGCTTCAGCCGAGGATTTAATGTTAATGTTGGATTTAATAAAACCTAAATATTATTTCCCTGTTATTGGTGAATATCGTCATCAAGTGGAAAATGCTAATAATGCTAAAAGACTAGGACTAAGGCAAGAAAATATTTTGTTAAAACTTAATGGACAAGTTGCAACTTTTGTTGATGGTAATCTTTTAGATACAAATGAAACTATAAAAGTAGATGATATTTTAATTGATGGTAAAACAGTTGGAGATATTGGTGAATTAGTTTTAAAAGATCGTGAAGCGTTATGTGATAATGGTATTGTTATTGTGAGCGCTAGTTTAGATAGGGCAACCAAAAAGGTTTTAGCTGGTCCAGAAATTTTAACAAGGGGATTTATATATGTTAAGGATAATGTAGATTTAATTAAAGAAGCTGAAAAAATAGCTTTGGAAGTAATAAATGAAAACATTACTCCAAATCATGTTGAATTTAATAAAATTAAAAATGGTGTTAGAGATAAATTAGGTAAATATTTATATCAAGAAACAGAATGTAAACCAATGATTTTGATTGTTATACAAGAGGTTTAGAAACGAAAAAAGAATGAGGAATTTCATTCTTTTTTATATTTTACGATATAAACCAATAGCTTTACCTAAAATGGTTACATTTTGTAAAATAATTGGTTCCATAGTATCATTTTCTGGTTGAAGGCGAAAGTGATTTTGTTCTTTATAGAACGTTTTAAGTGTTACTTCATTATCATCAGTCATTGCAACTACGATTTCACCATTTCTAGCTGTATTCTTTCTTTCTACAATTACAATATCACCATCAAGAATTCCGGCATTAATCATACTAGTTCCATTTACTAATAAGGTAAAAACCTCTTTGTTATTTGGTATTAAGTAAGAAGGTAAAGAAAAGAATTCATCAGGTCTTTCAATTGCTTCAATTGGATTACCAGCTGTAATTTTACCTAGTAATGGAACATCAATGACTAATTCATTTTGTGGTTCGTATTCATTTTTTACTAAGAGTTCAATTGCGCGATTTTTTGTATCATTTCTTTTAATGACACCTCTAGTTTCAAGATTTTTTAAGTGGGCATGAATTGTAGCAGGCGAAGAAATTCCTAGCGCTTCTCCAATTTCTCTAATAGTTGGTGGAAAACCATGTTTTACCATAAAAGTTTTTATAAAATCAAGAATCTCTTCTTGCCTTTTTGTAAGTTCTATCATAATAAACCTCCTTTATTACTAAATTAATAATAACATATGTTTTGTAAAATGTCAAACAATTGTTCGTAATTTTTTTTAAAACCATTGACACGAACGAATGTTTGTGGTATCATAACTTTAGTGATTAGAGGAGGTAATAAAATGATTGATATATTAAAAAGTAAAGGAATTATTTGTTTTTTTCTATTTATTATTGTTATGGGAGTTCTTTCATCTAATAGTTTAAATTATATGAATGATAATAGAACAAATGATAGTATTGTTGTAATGGTAGATGCAATAGAATAATACTGCCTAAAGATTATATTTTTTTAATTTGTTGTTTAATATTTTTAATAATTTTGTTATAATATATTTATCATATAGAATAGAGGGGTATGTGTGGATAGAGAAATTATTAATAATATTAAGTCGTTAGCAATAGATATGATTAGTCATGCTGGTAGTGGGCATCCAGGTATTTCGTTAGGTGCTGCCCCTATTATGTATACTTTATATTCTCGCCATATGAATATTAGTATTAATGACACTAATTGGATCAGTCGCGATCGGTTTGTTTTATCAGCTGGCCATGGTTCAGCACTTTTATATGCAACGCTTTTTATGGCTGGATTAGATTTAAAAATTAATGATTTAAAGAATTTTAGACGTGCTAATTCTAAAACACCAGGGCATCCTGAATTTAAAACGACTCCAGGAGTTGATATGTCGACTGGGCCTTTAGGTCAAGGTTTAGCTTCGGCTGTTGGCATGGCCTTATCACAAAAGATGTTAAAAAAAAGATATTATTTCCCCAAAAAAAGTGTTATTGAAGTAGAAACAGCTTTATTAGATTATAATGTTTATGTATTATGCGGTGATGGAGACTTAATGGAGGGCATTAGTTATGAGGCTGCCTCTTTTGCTGGTGCTTATCATTTGGATAACTTAATTGTTCTTTATGATTCTAATGGTGTTAGCTTAGATGGTAATACTAATGGCGTTTTTATAGATAATATGGCAGATCGTTTTAAGTCAATTGGCTGGAATTACGAATTTGTAAAGAATGGTGATAATGTATCGGATATAGATCGTGCTATTAAAAAGGCTAAAAATTCATCAAAACCAACTTTAATTGAGATTAGAACTATTATTGGGAATGGTTTAGTAGGACAAGGTACTTCAGAAGTTCATGGAAATGTTCCGAAGAATGATGCTATTTTTAATTTGAAAAAGACATTAGGAACATCTGATAAGGAAGTATTTTACTATTCAGAAGCAGCTAAAAAGGAATTTACAAAAATGGTTTCTGAACGAGGAAGTCAGAAATATACTTTATGGTCTAATAATTATCGAATTTATATTGACAAATTTTTAGGTGGGGAAAGTGCTCCTCTAAATTATCTATTTAATAATAATATAAATTTAAACTTAGTTGATGTCGATTGGCGTTTTGAGCATGATTTAAAAGAAGCAACACGTATGACTAATCAAAAGATAATGGACGAAATTTCTAAAATGTTGCCTAATTTTGTTGGTGGTAGTGCTGATTTGGCTAATTCAACAAAAACGCAATTATTATCGCAATCTAATGTGACGTTTGAAAATTATGATGGTAAAAACATTGCTTTTGGGGTTCGTGAACATGCGATGGGTGGTATTATTAATGGTATGTCTTTATGTGGATTTAGACCATTTTGTTCTACTATGTTAGCTTTCTCTGATTATTTAAAACCATCTATTAGAATGTCAGCTTTAATGGGATTGCCAGTTGTGTATATTTTTTCACATGATTCAATTGGTATCGGGCCTGATGGGCCAACACATCAGCCTGTTGAACAATTAAATATGCTTAGGGCTATGCCAAATTTGCGAGTATATCGTCCTGCTGATGCTCATGAATTGATTGGTTCATGGAATTGTATTTTAAATGATAGTAAACATCCTAGTGCATTGATTTTGTCAAAACAAGATGTGTTGTTATTACCAACAACTAATCCTCAATTAGTTAATCGTGGGGCTTATATTATCAGAAAAGAAAAGGAAAAATTGGATGGGATTATAATAGCGACTGGTTCAGATTTATTTACAGCTATTAATTTGGCTAGAGATTTTTTTGTTAATAAAAAAGTTGATCTTAGAATTGTTAGTATGCCTGAAATGTCATTATTTTTAGAACAGCCTAAAGATTATCAAGAAGATATTTTGCCTAAGGGCATTAAAATATTTACCATTGAAGCTAGTAGTAGTTTGGGTTGGGATAGATTTGCTACTTCAAGTGATTATATCTTTTCGGTTAATAGTTTTGGTATTAGTGGTACTCGTGATGAAGTTAATAAGGCATGCGGATTTGACTATACAGTGATTAAGCAAAGAATGGAAACACTTTTATAAGTGTTTTTTTCTACAATTTTTTTATATTTAATTATTTATAATATAGTTGGTGATATTATGCGTAAGTATTATTTATTTATAATTAGGAATGACTTTTGTGAGGTATATAAAAATAATGCTCATACTTTATATGTTACATTAGATAATATTTATAAATTAAAAAATAGAAATTTTGGTTATGGGATTTCTATATATAATCAATTATGTCAAGTTTTTAATACTGATGTTATTGATAATTATTTAAGTAATAAAAGTAATAAATATATAAAAAAATATCATAATAAATTTTTTATTAATGATGTGTATGCTAAACAAAGGACTTGTATTCAAATTAATCATTCATGTATTGTTATAAAAACAAATAGTAATATTCCTTATGCTTTACGAATTTTTAAATGGTATAGTAATAATATATTTGTATGTGATTTTGCTAATAATGATTATTTTTGGTTAAATGATTATATAGTTCATCTTCCTAAACATGAATATTGTTTGTAAAAAGTTAATATATTTAAATAGGACTTGTAAAAAAAGAATAATTTTAGTAAAATGTTTATAGGAAGGATATGATTGAAATGGATTGGGGACAATTTTTTATAGATTTGCTTAAATTTCTTGGTGGTTTATTAGCTGGTGGTGTTATAGGATTTTTCTTGGCTCGTCATTATATGAAAAAATATATGAAAAAGAATCCACCTATAAATGAACAAATGATTAAAGCAATGATGACACAAATGGGTAGAACACCAAGTCAAAAACAAGTTAATCAAATGATGAAATCAATGACTAAGTATATGGACTAGTCATTTTTTTTGAAAGGAGAAAATATGAAACCTATTATTGGTATTATTTTAAGACCAGATAAAAATATAACTGAAAAAAATGTTCAAATTGTTTATAATAATATTTATAAAGCTTTAAATGATTATGGAGCTAATACAATAGGTATTATAAATGATTTGTCTAGTTTAGATTTATTAAGATTGTGTGATGGTTTTGTTTTGCAAGGTGGTAATGAAGCTACCGAATTTGATTATGAATTAGTGAAAAAATGTCATGAATTAAATATACCATTACTTGGAATTTGTTTGGGGATGCAAACAATAGGAGAAGTTTTTGGAGGAAATTTAAAAGAAACAACAATCAATATTCATAATTCATTAGATAAATTAAAACTACATAATATTACAATTTATAAAAATACCAGACTTTTTGATATAATAGGAGAGTATAATATTAGTGTTAATAGTCGTCATAATTATGAAATTAAAGGTCCTAATTTAACTGTATCAGCAAGAAGTGATGATGGGGTAATAGAGGCGATAGAAGATTATAATAAAAAGTTTTTTGTTGGTTTAGAATGGCATCCTGAAGATATGGTTAATTTTGATGATTATAGTAAGAAAATTTTTAAATCTTTTATTAATGCTTGTAATAAAAAAGACTAACCAATTTTATTTACTTTTTGGCTAGTTTTTTTGTTTTCATTTATTTCTATATAAGAATTGTATAATTCGGGATTAAAATAATATATTTGTAGTAATTTATTTATAATTAGGCTAATATCATTTATACAATGAAATTTAGAAAAATATTCTCTAAGTTTTATCAGCTCATTTCCATTATTTTTCGCTAATTTTTTATATTGCATGTATTTTTGCATCTTAGCCAACGTTTCATTATCTTTATATTTTTTTTCTATATAACTATATGTTTTAATAAATTCATCAAGAATATTCAAGAAATTATGATTTTCAAGTGTATTTAAAATTTTATCATCATTTGGAAAGATGCCACAACACATAAAGAATATTTTTTCAACATCATTATTAAGTGGAATGTCTTTAGTATTTGCTTTATATAAAAAATATTTTTCCAATGTTTGATGACTTGGATTATTTTCTGTATTTGGAATTACTGTTGTATTTGGACACATTTTATTTGATGATGCAGTTTTAGTTACTTTTCTTATACTAATTGGAGAATTATTATATTTATATGTATATTTATTGTATTCATATGATGCATATTGTTTTATATATCTTAATCTTTCATTATCAATTGTACTTAATTCATTAGCGCCAAATAATTCATTGTTCATTCTATTTTCCCCCTTTTTCCTTGTACTATTATAATATAAAAGATAAAAAAGTCAACATTAAAATTTATATTTGCTATTTAGTGGAAAATAATATATAATCATCATTATGAAGGTGACTTAATATGAAAATAAAATATGAATTATTAAAAAAATCTGGGAATGCAAGATATGGTATTTTGTATACTAATCATGGGAGTTTTGAAACGCCAATGTTTATGCCAGTTGGAACACTGGCAACGGTTAAAACACTTACACCAGAACAAGTAAAGGATTGTGGTAGTGGAGTTATTTTATCTAATACATATCATTTATGGTTAAGACCAGGTGAAGATGTTGTTGCTCATGCTGGAGGCTTACATAAATTTATGAATTATAATGGGCCAATCTTAACTGATAGTGGTGGTTTTCAAGTTTTTTCTTTGGCTAAAAATAAGAGGAAAGATATTGTGGAAGAAGGTGTTAAATTTAAAAGTCATATAGATGGGAAATCATTATTTTTAACGCCTGAATTATCAATTGAAATTCAAAATAAGTTAGATAGTGATATTGCAATGAGTTTTGATGAATGTATTCCATATCCTGCTGATTACGAATATGCGAAAAAAAGTACTGAACGTACTCTTCGATGGGCTAAACGCGGTAAAGACGCTTTTTCAAATCCTAATCAATCGTTATTTGGAATTGTGCAAGGTGGAGAATATACTGATTTAAGAGAATTTAGTGCGAAAGAAACCGTAAAGCTTGATTTTGATGGATATAGTATTGGTGGAACAAGTGTTGGTGAGGATAAAGAGACGATGTATAAAATGGTTGAAGACGGTATTCGTTTTTTGCCTACTGATAAGCCTAGATATTTAATGGGTGTAGGCGATCCTATCGATATAATTGAAGGTGTTATTCGAGGTATAGATATGTTTGATTGTGTTTTGCCAACTCGTATTGCTAGACATGGCAATGCTTTTACACATAATGGGAAGATAAATATAAAAAATGCCAAATACAAGGAAGATTTTACACCACTAGAAGATACTTGTGACTGCTATGCTTGTAAAAATTATACGAAGGCTTATATTAGACATTTAATTATTTGTAGTGAAGCTTTAGGTGGTACCCTTTTGTCTATTCATAATATTCGTTTTTTAATTAAATTAACAGAAGATATAAGAGAAGCCATTAAGAATGATTGTTTATTAGAATTTCGTAAAAAATTTTTAAGTGAATATTTAAAGGAAAATGATGAATAATGAAAAATATTTTTAATTATATAAGTAATTATGGCAACTTGTCTTTTTTACAAGTGCCATTTAATGACGTTGATAATTTGATTTTTTCCTCTTTAGTGTATGTTGATTTTTCTACTGATACAGATGTTAATAATTTAACAATAAATAAAATTTCCGAGATTTACTTTAAAAACCATACTAATTCGCAAATCATAAAAAATATTATTGCTATTAAAACTGGTATTAAAGTTTTAAATTTAATAAAAGATACAGTTAGATATAAAGATTTAGTAATTAGTAATTATGAGTATGTTTCATCAAATGATACGCAGTTTTGCGCTATGATTATTAAAATAAATGAAGATACTAATTATATTGCCTTTGAGGGAACAGATCATTTAATCAGTGGTTGGAAAGAAGACTTTGAGCTTGCTTATAAATTTCCTGTCAAAGCTCAAGAATTGGCAATTGATTATTTAAATAAAAATATAAAATTATCAAGTAAAAATATTATTGTTGGTGGGCATTCTAAGGGTGGTAATTTAGCCCTTGTAGCTAGTATGTATTGTAAATTTTGGAAACGAAAAAAAATCATCAAAATTTATAATAATGATGGCCCGGGATTAAGAAAAGAACAAATTGGGTCAAAACAATACCGAATAATTGAAAAAAGGTTAATGCATATTATACCTAATTATAGTTTTATTGGGTTATTATTAAGACATGGTAATAATTATAAAGTAGTTTATTCTTATGAAAAGGGAATATTTGCCCACAATTTAGCTAACTGGAAAGTAGAAGGAACAAAGTTGGTATCAGCTAAATTAAGTTTTTTAAGTCAAGAATTAGATCATGGTATTATAAAATGGTTGGATAAGTATAATGACGAAGAAAGAAAAAATTTTGTTGAGGCTTTATTTGATATATGTAATCGTGCAGGTATTAATAACTTGTTAGATTATAAGGATGATAAATTTAATAGTACAATTAAATTTATTAAAGAAACAAAAAATTTAGATTCAAATACAAAATCGATGATAATTGATTTATTTAAATTTTTAATTAAATATTGTACAAATGATTTTAAAAATAATTTGTTTACAAAAAATAGGGAAGATTAAATTTTAATTTTATGCCTTAATTTTAATAAGGTATAAATATTTATAATAGCGAGCATAGCTACAAGACAATCGACTGTATCCCAAAGACTAGTTGATGAAATAATACAACCAATAAATAAGAAGATGATGGTAATTACTTTTACGATTATTAATTGTTGATGACTAATTTTTGGTTTAAAAAATTTAAGATTAGATTCGATATAATAATATCCTGTTAGAATGGTTGAGAAAGCGAAGAATAAAATAGAAATAAAAATGATGATATTACCGACACTACCTAAGTGATAAGTAAAAGCATATTGAGTTATTTCAATACCATTAATATCGCTAAAATTCATTATGTTATAATTTGATGTCATAATGATTAAGGCAGTCGAAGTACAAATGAGCAAAGTAGTAATATAGATACCTAACATTTGAACATATCCAGTTTTTATTGGACTATTATCGGAAGTGGTCGAAGAAGCAATACTACCAGTACCAAGACCTGACTCATTTGCAAAAATTCCTCTTTGAATACCAATTATTAGAGTAGCCATAAATCCTGTAAAAAATGGTTTAAAATCAAAGGCACTTTTTAAAATTGTCAATAGAACATTTGGAATAATTGTGATATTCTTGATAATAATTGTAATAGCTACTAATAAATATAAAAATGTCATAGTAGGGACTATTTTATTAGAAGCCTTACTTATTTTTTCGATACCGCCAAAAATAATGAAAGCCGAAATCCCACATAAAATTAAACCAATAATAATAGGATTAATTGTCATAAATTCATTAATTGATTTAGTTATGGTGTTAGCTTGAATGGGAATAAAACCAATAAGGTAACAAAGAATTATTAAAATCGCACTAAAAATTGCGAGTTTTTTTTTCTTTAATCCATTTTTAATATAATAACTAGGTCCGCCTTTATAAATATTTCCTTCATCTTTTTCTTTATATATAATGCCCACATAGGTTTCGGCAAAAGTATTAGATGCGGATATTAAAGCCATTATCCACATCCAAAAAATAGTTCCTGGACCACCAATATAAATCGCAAGGGCAACACCAGCAATACTACCTACACCAATTTTTCCAGCGAGTGTTAACATTAGTGTTGAAAAGGGACTAATGCCTTTAGTATCTTTATTTTTTTTTAATGTACTTGATAATATGTTTTTAATATTTAATTGGATAAATTTTAGTTTTAGAGTAAAATAAATGCCCGATATAATAATAAGAGCTGATGCGATAGCCCATAATAATTTATTAGTTAGAACAATCATTTAAATCACTCCTTCTAAATTTATTTTATCTATTATATAACGTTTATATGTGATTTATTAGTAGACAAAAAGTAACAAAAAATATTTACAATTGAAAATGATAATGTTAAAATAGATAGAAAAGATGGAGGTATTTTTATGTTAAGTAAAAAACAAATTGCTGAATTAAAGAAAGTATTAATTGAAAACTTAAAGAATTATAATTGTGAAGAAAAAATAAAACTTAATATAGCACCAAAATTATTAAGAAAATTAATTTTCCAAAAGGGAAAAGATGATAACAACAATGTGTATATGGAATTTGATGGTGAATTAAAAGAGTTATGTAAAAAGTTAGTTCTTACAGGCGTTTCTTTTGCTAATTTTGTTGCTGAAAATTTTGATTTTAGTGATTATTATGGGGTTGAAATAAATCCGCAAACACTTTATGGTAAAAATTTATATAGCACAATACTAAAAGGCGTGAAGATTAATGGTAGTTTTGATGATTGCTATATATCAAAGGCTAATTTTACAGGTAGTAGAGGAGCAAAAGTAAATCCACAAACGCTTTGGCATAAAGATTTAGGAGAAACAGTATTGTGTGATGCAATAATTATTGGCCCATTAAAAGAAGGTTGTAATTTGAAAAAAACTAATTTTACAGGAGCAATTTTTGATAAGCTATGTTATAGAAAAATAGATCCACAGACTATTTTAAATAAATGCTTATATGGTACCAATTTAAAGGGTATGATTATTGATGGCCATTTATATGATTGTAATCTTGAATATACTAAATTTCCAGGTAGCGAGGGAGCAATAATTATTCCGCAAAGAATAGATGGCAAAAGTTTAGAGGGAGCCATATTAAAAGATGCCACAATTTATGGTTCACTAGAGAATTGTGTTATTCGCAATACAAAATTTGAAGGAAGCAAGGGTACTGTTATGAGTTATGAACAATATTGTGAATTGCAACAAAAAAACGATTTAACTGATGTTAAAATTGATTATGAATATATGGAAAATTTAGAAGAAATAAAAAAAGCCTTCCAAATGGTAAAAAAATAGGGATAAATTTCCTATTTTTCTTTTAAATTAAATAAATTCTATTAAAAATAAGCAAAAAGTATTAAAAAAATTAAAAAATAATGTTAAAATGTTTATAGTAATGAGGGTGATACGATGGATAAACATAAGGGTGAACAAAATATAATTCAAACAGTTATTAATGGATCGTTATTTTTTATTGTTTTAGCAATACAGATAGTTGTATTAATTTTGTTATATAGAGGAACTAGCAATTTACTTTTATATTCAGAAATTATTTTTAATGTAATTAAAATTTGTTCCGTTATTTATATTGTTGCAAAACCAATTAATCCTTCTTATAAGATTACTTGGATTGTTTTAATTACGATTTTACCAGTTTTGGGTGTTTTACTATTTTTACTATTAGGAAATATCAGTATACCAAAAAGATTGCAAAAGAATATTGATAAAAATAGAAAATTATCACAAAAGTTTTTAAATTGTAAAAAAGAAGATTATATGATTTTAAAAGAAATGGATATTCATAAATATAAGCAAGCCTGTTTTTTAACAAATACTTCAGAATTTCCAATTTATCGTAGTAATAAAATCGAATATTTAAATATTGGAGAAGTTTATTTTGAAAAAATGCTTGCTGATTTAAAAAAGGCCGAAAAGTATATATTTTTGGAGTATTTTATTATTGCTAAAAGTAGTATGTGGGATAGGCTTTATGAGGTTTTAAAAGATAGAAGTGAGCATGGGGTTAAAATTTATATTTTAACTGATCAAATAGGGTGCAACTTTCGTCTTCCTGATGGTTTCAAAAATCATTTTAATTTAGAAAATATAACAACTAAAATGTTTAATCCTATTCTACCATTTATATCAATTCATATGAATTATCGTGATCATCGAAAGATTACCGTTATTGATGGAAAATTTGCTTATACAGGTGGTATTAATATAGGTGACGAATATATTAATAAAACGAAAAGTTTAGGTCATTGGAAAGATTTTGGAGTTAGAGTTACTGGTAAAGCAGTTACCAATTTGGCGATTATGTTTTTAAGAATGTGGAATATTGGTAATAAGGATAATTTCCTTAATTATGAAGATTATATTTTAGAAGAACCAGATTATCCAAATGACGATAATGGTTTCATTTTGCCTTTTTGTGATGGTCCAAATAATCGCAATAATCCGGCTGAAAATACTTATATTAATATGATTAATAATGCGAAAAAAAGTGTTTATATAACGACACCTTATCTAATATTAGATAATGAATTATTGACTTCACTTACTAATGCTGCTTGTAGCGGAATTGATGTTAGAATTGTGATTCCGCATATTCCTGATAAAAAAATTGTCTTTACACTATCGCGTTCATTCTATGATAAATTGTTAAAGGCTGGTGTCAAAATTTATGAGTATGAGATAGGATTTATTCATGGTAAATCTTGTATTGTTGATGGTGAAGTTGCTGTTGTAGGTACGATAAATTTTGATTTTAGAAGTTTATATTTACATTATGAGTGTGGCGTTTGGTTATATAATACGGGGACTGAAAAGAAAATGACAGAGGATTTTTTTGATACTTTGGATAAATCAATTCAAATAAAATATGAAGCTTGGAAGAAAAGATCGGTATTTAAAAAAATATTTGAGGCAATATTGGTTGTAATTGCGCCATTACTTTAAATTATAAAAAATTATGGAGGTAAGATATAATGGGTTTAAGATTTCATAAAACAATTAAGTTAGGACCACTAAATATTAATTTTAGCAAGAGTGGAATAGGATTTAGTGTTGGTACTAAAGGGGCACGTGTAGGAAGAACAGCTAAAGGTAATATTAGAACATCGGTTGGTATTCCTGGTACAGGAATTTCTTATGTAACAGAAAAAAGTACTAAAAAGAAAAAAGATTAGGTTATTTAATTGATGTTTTTAATTAAAATGTAAGGATGTAAGTTATGAGTAAAGTAATATTAGGAATATCTGCTTATTATCATGATTCAGCGGCTAGTTTGATTATCGATGATAAAATAATAGCTGCTGCTCAAGAAGAGCGCTTTTCGCGTTTAAAGGGGGATGCTTCTTTTCCACATTTGGCTATTAATTATTGTTTAAATGAGGCTGGATTAACCTTGGAAGAGGTTGATTCAATTGTTTTTTATGAAGATTATTTAAATAAATTTCAAAGGATTTTGATGACACATCATTTAAATGTACCAAATGGGTTGAAGAGTTTTTTGGCTTCTATGCCTAAATGGTTAACTAAAAATTTGTGGTTAGAACAACAAATAAAAAAGGAATTGGGAATCAAAAAAAGAATTAATTTTATTGACCACCATTATTCACATGCAGCTAGTGCTTTTTATCCATCACCATATGAAAAAGCTGCGATATTGACTATTGATGGCGTTGGAGAATGGGCAACAACAACATATGGAATTGGCGATAAAAATAAAATAACATTGTTAAAAGAGTTAGATTTCCCAGATTCAATAGGATTATTGTATTCAACATTTACATATTATACAGGCTTTAAAATAAATAGTGGTGAATATAAATTAATGGGACTAGCGCCATATGGAAAACCTATTTATGTTGATTTAATTAAAGAAAATTTATTACATATTTTTGATGATGGATCAATTAAGTTAAACCAAGATTATTTTGGTTATACTAAAGGGTTGACTATGTCTAATAAAAAATTTAATGATTTGTTTGGTGGTAATCCTCGTAAACCTGAGGGTCCTATAACGCAAAAAGAGATGGATATTGCTGCTAGTATTCAGCTTATTATTAATGAAATAATGCTGAAATTAGCTAATCATGTTTATAAGGAAACAAAATGTGAAAATTTAGTATTAGCTGGTGGTGTTGCTTTAAATGTTGTAGCAATTGGTTATTTAAAACAAAATTCTAAATTTAAGAATATTTGGGTTCAACCAGCTAGTGGAGATTCTGGAGGTTCGTTAGGCTGTGCTTTAGCTTTTTATTATAAAGATAATATGCGGGCTGTTAATTTTAATGATTCAATGCAAGGAGCTTTTTTAGGACCAAAAATTGAAGAAAGTAATGATGAGGTAGATTTAAAGTTAAAGGCGATAGGAGCTGTCTTTAGTGAGTTTTCTTTAGAAGAGTTAACTGAAAAAATTGTCTTGTGTCTTGTTAATAATAAAGTAGTTGGTATTGCTCGTGATAGGTTAGAGTTTGGTCCAAGAGCTTTAGGTCATCGTTCTATTTTAGCTAATGCCCAAAATATTGAGACACAATCACTTTTAAATTTAAAAATAAAAAAAAGAGAGAGTTTTAGACCTTTTGCGCCTATTGTTCTTGAAGAAGAGGCTAAAAATTATTTTGATATTTCTGATGCGTCTCCTTATATGTTATCTACTTATTATATAAAAGAAGATAAACGCATTAAACAAGACGATGCTTTATTTGGGATGGAGTTATTGAATCAAAAAAGATCAGATATTCCAGCTGTAACACATATTGATTATTCAGCTCGTGTTCAGACTGTGGATAAAGATAGAAACCTTTTTATATATGATTTATTAAAAAAATATAAAGCAAAAACAGGGTGTAGTGTGTTAGTTAATACATCTTTTAATGTCCGCGGCGAACCGATTGTTAACAGCGAATTTGATGCTTTTAATTGTTTTATGAATACTGATATGGACTATGTTGTAATAGGCAATCGTTTTTTTGATAAAAGAGAACAAAACATGGAACTATATAAGAAAAGGATGGGTAAATACCTGAAAAGAGGTGTTCAACTTGATTGATTGTTATATTAATAAAAGACGCCAAATAATGAAAAAAAATCAAGAGAAAGATAATTATATTTTTGGCTTATTTTTTGGCTTTATTTTGTTGTTACTAAATATATCTATTTTTTTATCGACACCTGATATTAAAGTTTTAAATTATGTTAACATAATTTTTATGATATTAGGTTGTATGTTTATTTTAGTAGCTACTATTTACCCTAATGCATTAGGTTTAGTACATAAGTTATTAAATAAATTATTTAATATTATTGGAAATTTAATTTTTAAAATTTTTTTAACAATTCTTTATTTTATATTAGTACTTCCAATTGGTTTAATTATTAAATCAAAAGAAAAAAAAGAGATTAGGAAAAAATCTACTAACTTTATTAATTATAAAAGTAATAATAATTTAGAGGGTAATAAAAAAGGGTTTTATAATATATTTCTTATTTTTAAATTGTTTAATAATGAACGTTATGCATTGATGTTACCATTAATAATAGTTTTAATAGCAATTGGCTTTTTATTAATATTTGTACAGTCAAGTGTAATAGCTCCATTTATATATACGTTATTTTAATTGGAGGTTTTATGAAAGAATATTTAAAAAAATTAATTTTGCGAATTATCATTTTGATAAGTATTGTTATAATTATACCATTTGTATTAGAATTTTTGGCCTCACTATCAAAGGGACGACAATTATATAACGAATGGCATTATGAAGATGAACTTATAAATCAAATGAATACTGATAAACTTCAAAATAAAAACTGGGGTTCAAATCCTTTATGGCTTCATGAGGGAGAAACATTACCTTTTAAACGTGAAGGAGTTAAACGTATTTTAGTTGTTGGTGATTCTTATATTTGGGGTGATGGATATTCTAACGCTAACCATATTTGGTGGCAACAATTTAGGCAAAAGTTAAAAGAAAGTGGCTATAATAATGTTGAAATAGTTGCAGCTGGAGTTGGTGGCTATAGTACGCAACAGGAATTTGAGGATGTTATAAAAAATGAAGAATTAATGAATTTAGTAGATCCTGATTTAATTGTTATTGGTTTTGTTAATAATGATCCTGAATTTAGAAATGAAAATTATGAGACTTATTATAAAGTTATTAATTCAGGTGATCTGTTTTATGATAGTGATAATTTTTTTATTAATAAATATAAAGAATTATTTCCTTTTAGTTATAATGGATTATGTTTACTTTTATATGATAAATTTGAATATAATGAAACTTTTCATAGCTATTTTGGTTTAAGTTATTGGACTTGGCTATCTATTATTAGTAGTGATTATTGGTTAAATAAGTATGAAACGGAAGTTATTAAACCTCTTAAGGATTATTTTGAAAATGATTTAGATATTCCATATTTCTTTTATATTACTTATAATGATATGGAACCTGGAATTGAAAACATAATGAATATGTTTGAAGATAATAATATTAAATATTATTTTGCTCCAAATTATTTTATTAATAAAGCTTATGATGAATATTATCATGTTAATTTAGCTATTAATCCAGCAAATAATCATCCATCAGTTGTTCTTTGTAAAGAATTTGCAGAAGTATTAGTAAAAATATTAGAAAGTGATTACTCTGAATTTTTAGGCGAAAAAGAAATTTATACACCAAATCTTAATATTAATGATTGGATGCCACATATGTTAAATGTTATTAAAGTTTCTGATAATATGTATAGTTTTGTTTATCCAGCTAGTGAAACGGAAAGGGCATTTTTGACATTGCCAGCTCATAAACCATATGTTAAATTGAATTTGGAAGAGCCATTAACAATTTCTAATATTTCTATTGAGGGCGATAATATAGAAGAAATAGAGGTGTTTGTTAATAAAATTAATAAAAAGTTAGGATATGATGATCAGGATTTATATTCATTAGGGGTTTTAACAGAAAGTTTCGAATGGGAAGTTAGCGATAAAGAGTTAATAACTTCAATTAATATTAGCGCAAAAATAAAAAATGGGGAACAAGCTAATTTGTTGATTAAAATTAATTAAGTAGTAGGAAGTGATTTAATATGAAAGATCTGAGAGTAAGAAATATTCTTTATTATATAACTTTATTTTTAGCTATATTGTTTTTAGTATTTTTAGCTATAAAACAATGTCTTAATACATCATTATGGTTTGATGAACTATTTTCAATTAGTTTTATTACTAGGCATAAACCATTTATTAATATCTTTCATATTTTTACTTCTTATGAAGTCTATAATTTACCACTTTATTCTATATTTTTATTTTTTTCTTATCGAATTTTTAATTATACTAAGTTTTCTTTATTAATTCCCGGTATGATTTTTTCTATTATTGGTGTGATACTTTTATTAAGGTTAATTCGTAATTATTTTGGCAAAAAGGTAGTAATTTTAATTGCGATTTTAATCGTTTGTTCAAGTTTTTTTATAACGAGTATCTTTTGGGAAATTAGATGTTATGGTTTATTATTTATGTTAAGTTCTATTTTTGTTTATAGTTATATTCGGCGCTTAGAAAAAGAGAATATCAAGAGTATAATTATTTTGGGCATAATTGGGATTTTCCTTTCTTTTACGCATTGGTTTGGTGGTATATTAATTTTATTATATTTTTTGACAGATGTTTATCTATTTTTAAGAAAAAGAATTAATATTAAATGTTTTTTATCTTATTTTATGATTGCTATCTTTTTTATTCCTTGGATAATTTTAATTATTTTAAATCGAATTGTTGATATTTCAACTTTTTGGCTTGATATACCTAATCTTTTAAATATTATTACTAGTATATCTTATATATTTGGTTTTGGTAATAATTATCATATTACATTTGAAATTTTGTCTTTTATTATATTTTTTTTATTAGCTTTTATTTTAATTTTTGTTTTTGATAAAAATAAATTATCAGATAAACTTAATATTCATTATCATATGATATTAATTTTTCTAGGATTAGTATTTACTATTTATTTTTATAGTGTTTATGTTAATCCAAAGGTTTCGTTATTTAATTGTAGATATTTTATTGTTATTCTACCTCATGGTTATTTTATTTTAGCATCTTTATTTTATAAAATATTTAATTGTAAAAAATATTTAAACTATATTTTAGTAACAGTTATTATAATACCTTTTGCCTATTTTTTATTAACTAATACCAAATCTTTTGTAAATTGGGATATTAATTATGATAAATTAGCTGATTTTTTGATACAAGATAATGATATTTCTAATCCTAACTGTGTTGTCGTTAATAATACCAATTTTATAGAATCTGGGTTTGTTGAATTTTATTTTGAAAATAAAAATATTTCTATTCCTAATCATCATGTTAATTATATTGAACAAGATGAATTGCTAGAGTATGATATTGTATATTATATTTATGATCGTAGTCGAGGTTATAATAATATTGATTATGATATTCAAAAATTTTTAAACAATAATTATCATTTAGTAAATTTTGATTTAGAACAATGTGTATATAAGTATGTAAAATAAATTTTATGATTATTTGTATAAAATATCTTTCTTTTAAACATTATAGGTTTGAAAGGAGATTTTTTATTATATGGCACGTCATAAAGTAGAAATATGTGGCGTGAATACTGCAAATATTAAAGTATTAACTAATGATGAAATGGTTAATTTATTTAGAAAATATCAAAATGGCGATAAATTCGCTAAAGAAGAATTGATTAATGGTAATTTGAAATTAGTATTATCAATTTTAAAAAAATATAATAATCGAACTGATAACATGGATGATTTGTTTCAAGTAGGTTGTGTTGGCTTAATAAAAGCAATTGACAATTTTGATTTATCTCATGAAGTTAAATTTTCAACTTATGCGGTTCCAATGATTTTAGGCGAGGTGAAACGCTATTTACGCGATAATAATAGTGTTAGAATTGCTCGTAGTATTAAAGATATTGCCTACAAGGCTTTAAAGGTAAAAGAGGAACTAACGAATGAACTAGGAAGAGAACCAACGGTAAATTTAATTGCTAAAAAATTACAATTACCTGTTTATGATGTTAGTAATGCTTTAGACTCGATGAAAGATACAATAAGTATGTTTGAACCTATTTATAATGATGGTGGTGATACTATTTATTTAGCTGATCAATTGTCAGATAAAAAAGATGAGTATTATGATAAAGATATTAGAATATCTTTAAATTCGGCTATTCAAAATTTAAGGGATAAGGAAAAATATATTTTAATGCAGCGGTATATTTTTGGTAAAACGCAAATGGAATTATCTGATGAATTAGGAATTTCGCAAGCCCAAATTTCTCGTTTAGAAAAAAGTGGTTTAAGTAATTTGAAAAGAATGATTTCTTAAAAATTTACATTTTTATGTTTAAATGTTATAATTTACTTAGAGTTAGTGGGCGATTATAATGGAAAAATTGTATTTAGTTATTCCTTGTTATAATGAGGAAGACGTGTTGGCAGAAACAAAAGATAGATTAAAAATTAAAATGACTAATTTAATAAAAAATAAAGTTATTTCAGCACACTCAAAGGTAGTATTTGTAAATGATGGTTCAATAGACAATACTTGGAATTTGATTTTAGACTTCCATAAGAAAGATAAATTATTTACAGGTATTAATTTATCACGTAATAGGGGACACCAAAATGCTTTGTTAGCTGGTTTAATGACGGTTAAAGATGATGCTGATATGGTTATTACGCTTGATTGTGATTTGCAAGATGATATTGATGTAATTGATAAGTTTATCGAAGAATATAAAATTGGTAACGATATTGTTTATGGAGTAAGGAAATCACGAAAGAAGGATACTTTTTTTAAGCGAAATAGCGCTCTTATGTTATATAAATTAATGCGCTTGCTAGGGATTGAGATTATTTATAATCATGCTGATTACCGACTTATGAGTAAAAGGGCAATTATAGAACTTGAAAAGTTTAGAGAAGTTAATCTGTTTTTAAGAGGTATTGTGCCTTTGATTGGCTATAAGTATTCAATTGTATATTATGATAGACAAGAAAGATTTGCTGGGAAAAGTAAATACTCTTTAAAGAAAATGTTAAGTTTTGCTCTTGATGGTATTACATCTTTTACAATAAAACCAATTAGATTTATTGTTTTATTAGGGTTTGTAATTTTTCTTATAAGTATTATGATGTTAATTTATACGTTAATTAGGCATTTTTCTGGTCAAACGATTATTGGCTGGTCATCAGTTATGACATCGGTTTGGGCGATTGGTGGTTTGCAGCTTTTTTCGATTGGTATAATAGGCGAATATATCGGAAAGATTTATTTAGAAACGAAAGCTCGCCCTCGTTATATTATTGAGGAATATTTGTCAGATAAAAAAAGAAATCAAAATAGTAATTGATTTCTTTTTCATATAGTTTGGGTTATAAAATATAATTTAATAGGTGGTATTATGCGCTTATCAGAACTTCAAAATAAAGATGTTATTAATATGATAGATGGTAAAAAAGTTGGGAATATTATTGATATAGAAATTGAAAGTAGCGGTAAAATGACTGGTTTAATTGTTGAAAAATCAAAGTTTTTTGTATCAATGTTTTCTAATAAAAACGAATTAGCTATTAAATGGGAGCAAATAGAGAAAATAGGTGAAGATGTAATTTTAGTTACAATTAATCTTTAGATTCATCGTAAACCTTTTGATAAAAATCTTCCCACATTTTCATAACATGTTCTTTACTATAGAAATCACTAATATTTTTAGAATTTTGTATGCCTTTTTCATACATTTTTTGATTGCTACTTAATTCTTTAATAATATTTACAAATTCGTCGTTATTATTACCTTTAAAATAATTATCAAATAAAATAACTTTGTATAAATCTAAATCTCTTAAAAGAATAGGAATTTCTGTATTAACGGTTTCTAATATTGTCATTGGAAATAATTCATTGTATGATGGTAAGAAAAATAAATCAGCCATATTATAAATATCATTCATTTCTTCTCTTGGAATAATTCCTAGAAATTTAACATTTGATGGAGGATTTTTCATCAATTGTTTTAGTTCTTCATAGCCATCAGTAATTTTTCCAAATGAAAAACCACCACACCAAACAAATTCAATATCTGGTAATTTTTTCGCACATTCGACAAAATCTTTAACACCTTTTCTTGTTTGAACTTGTCCTGCTCCTACGACGACAAATTTAGATGTAGAAATATTATATTTTTCTCTAATTTTTATTTTTTCATCATCATTTTTTTTATAAAATTTATCTTTAGAAACATAGTTAGGTATATATATGATTTTCTCTTCAGCAATATTGTACTTTTTTAAATCTTCAATAAAAATGGGATTTACCACAACTAAATAATCGGCGTTATTATAAAAACTAATAACATATTTTTTAAAAATATTAAAAATAGGCTTTGGTAATTTTATTGATTCATCTAAAGTATGTGGTAAAAAATGGACATAAGCAACATTAGGACATTTGCTTAATTTCATTTTTAAATAGTAATTAGGATTAATTGTATGATGATGAATAATATCAGGTTTTTTTTTAACTATTTCTAACTTTTTTGATTCGTTTACTAGGCTTATTTGTTCTAAATAGGCACTTCCAACGCCTTGCCCATCGACTTTATCAGCCATAGATAACATTTTTATTTTTAACATTTTTTAGTCATCTCCTTTAATAAATTATAACATCATTTATTTTTTACGTCAATTTTAGAATCTTAAATAATATTTACATTAATATTAAAGTTTGTTATAATCTATATTAGGTTAGAAAGAGGTTTTTTATGAAACATATCGTTTTAGTAATTAAGGGTTTTTTTATTGGTCTTGCTAATATAATACCAGGTGTAAGTGGGGGAACATTAGCAATTACTTTAGGCATTTATGAACAATTAATTGGTTGTATTAGTCATATTTTTAAAAATTTAAAAGAAAATATTAAATTTTTATTACCAATTGGAATTGGTGCTGTTTTATCAATTTTATCGCTTAGTAAGGTAATTAGTTTTTCATTAGAAAATTATGTTTTACCAACCATTCTATTTTTTATTGGAACCATTTTAGGTGGATTACCGATGCTTTTAAAAAAAGTTAGAGGAAGTAAATTGTCTATTTCTAATATAATTATTTTTTTAATTACTTTTGGGATTATTATTTTATTATTGTTTTTAAATGGTGAAAACAGCATTAGTTTTGAAAATATGAGTATTGGTAATTATTTAATGCTTTTTGTTGTTGGCATTATAGCATCTGCAACAATGGTTATACCGGGTGTAAGTGGTTCAGCTGTTTTAATGACAATTGGTTATTATAAACCTGTTTTAGATGTGGTTAAAGATTTAACTAATTTCTCTAATTTATTTAGTAATATATTAATTTTAGTTCCTTTTGGTATAGGCGTAGTAGTAGGTATTTTATTGATAGCTAAATTATTAGAATTTTTATTTAAAAACTTTGAAGTTAAAACTTACTATGGTGTATTAGGTTTTATAATGGCATCAATAATCGCAATTGTATATCAAAATTTAATAATTAATTCTAGTTTTGTATTTTCAATTCCTTCTTTAATAATAGGTATTATCTTATTTATCTTAGGATTTGGAATTGCTTATAAATTAGGTGATAAATAAAAACATTAGAGTTTTATAATTCTAATGTTTTCTTATAAAGTTTCAATTTCGGAAATTGAAAGTTCTGTAATATCACTAATTTCTTCAATAGTAAAGTTTTTAGATAATAATCTTTTAGCTATCTCTTGTTTTTCTTTTTTGCTACCATCATTAACGCCATCTTGATATCCCTCTATTTTTAAAGAATTAAGTAATTTTTTTTGAACATTTTCATAATCATATTCATCAATAAATTTATTATTCATAGCTAATCTCTCCAATTCTTTAATGATAATTTGATTATCAGTATCAATAACCGATTTTGCTTCATTTATGGTTTTTATACCAAATAGCCATAATCTTTTATCAATTACTTCTAAGTTATCATAACACATTTTATGGTAGTTTGGCAAATATATTTCAAAAATTTCAATATCATCTAAAGTTAGATTATATGTTTTATCATTTAAAGTATAATTTAAGATATTGGCATTTTTAATTTTATCATTTTGATAGTTATTAAACATAATAAGTTTTACCCTAGGCGGATTTAAGTAATTATCACCTTTATCAAATCCAAAACTAGCTTTACGATATAAATATTGTCTTGCTTTTATATTAGAAAATTTAGAAGGAAAACGATTACATTCAATAATAACATAATCATTATCTTTATTAAAAACTAAATCCATTTTGTAATCTTTAACTAAACTGCCAGTATTATCTTCATTATCATAAATTTTGTAATTTGTTAAATCAATACCACATTTATTTAAAACTATATCGATTAACCATTTTTTTGTTTCAGGGTTTTTAAATAAATACTTAAACGTTGTATCACTAATTAATGATATAAATTTTAATTTTTTATTAGAACTCACTTAATATCTCCTTTCCCAAAATAAGTTAACATAGAAGAGAGTATTAAGCAAATTACTGATTTTTAAAATTTGTGTATTAAAATGCACATATTTATGAATTTTTATAACGCAATTTTTAATTTTTGAAAAGTAATAATTATTAAAAAATAAAAAACGAACTATTTTAAATTTTATAGTTCGTATTAAATTAGTATAAATTTGTATTTAAAAATTATTTTGGAAAATTTGGTAAATTTTTAGATAATTGATGTTCTTTTTTTAATTCTTCTTGAACCTTAGGTGGTAAAATATCTTCACCTTGTTGATATGTAAATATACTATTCAATTCATTAGGAGTATTAATGGCATCCATTTCTTGAAATCTTTCTCTATTTTCATCTTGAAATAAAGGTGGCATTGGATCACTATCTATATATATAATACCGTCTTTTTTATAATAGGGAAAATTATAGTCTTCTTTTCTTAGCGATATAGGTTTTATATTAGAATTTGGTTGAGTATTGTTTTTATTTGCTAATGTAATTTCGTTTGATGATAAAATAGAACTAATATACTGACTATTTATTGCTAATTTTATTTGTTTATGATTGTCTATTAATAATTTTTTGTTTGTATTCATATCCATTTTGATAAAATTATTATTTGTTTTATTATATATACTATCCAAATATTCTTTTCTTTTTTTATCATCTAATCTTTTTAATTTGTCAATGATACTTAAATTTTTCTGATAGTCATTAGAATATTGACTAATTAAATTTGAAAGATAATCTCTTTGAAGGTAATCTATGTTTTCACCATTACCTAGTATTAAACTCAACTTATTATCATGGAACTTTTCCCTTTCTAATATACTAAAATTTATCAATGCATTGTTATATTCATTTGATAACTTTTTTTCGCTTTCAAAATATTCCTTAATTTTTTTTAAAGTATATAATTGTAGATCAAAATTTTGTAACTGTTTTGTACAGTTTTGTAACATTTTTAGTGCTAGAGAAGCACTTAATATCAAAGTTGAGATAAGTAATAAGATACTAGGATTTATAGCTCCTACGGCAAGAAAAAATACAAAAGAAGATATTGCTAACGTTGGAAGTGCACAAGCAAATGATTTTTTAGCCTCGATTTTTTCGATTTTTGTATTTAAATAAACGAATTTTCTATCACATGATTTTAAATAATTATTTAATAATTTAGAATAGTCTGAACCAACTATAGTATCTATCTTTTTTTCTGCTACTGATACTGTCAAATTTGCTTCTGTGAACATATTATCAGTCCTTCTTCCATTACTTTATAATAATTTTTTTACAAATTGATGTCCATTAATAGGTTGTTTTTTATGATTTTGTTGGTACCGTTGTGTTGTAATTGATTTATTGATTGAACTTGAAGTAGAAGCGCTATCACTAGTTGTTTGATTTTTTTTGATAAGTATAATTTCTTCTTTCACTTTTTCTTCATATTTTTGAGTAATATTTTGTAGGCATTTAATATCATTTGTCCATATACACTCATATAAATCATTTCTATATTGTGAATTAATGCGTAATTTATCTAAAACATTATCATGTGAATTATTAAAATTTTTATCTAAATTTAAAAATTTATTAATTTGCCCAATTGCTTTTTTTCGTTTTTGAATGTTATTGGTTTTATTTTTTAAATAATAAGCTTGCCATATATTTATTAAACTACTACCAATTAGTGAAATTGTTATAATAGGTCTTAATATTGTACATGATAAAATTAAAGTAGAACACATAATTATAGTAGTCCTAATTTTAATTATTATATTTTTTTTGTCTAATTTATTAATACTTTTTTCACCTATTTTTATTAATTCTTCTATAGGATCATATAGTTTTTTTCCTTCATTATTTGTATTCATTTATATTATCCCCTTTTTTTTAGCATATGCTTTATTATACATTAAATTTGTTTTTTGTCAAATAATTATAATGTTTATTCTAAAATATAGTTATATGTGGTATACTTATAGTAGTAGGTGAGAAAAATGAAAGTAATTGTAAGTGCTGGGGGGACAGGTGGACATATATATCCTGCTTTAGCAATCATTAATCGTATAAAAGAAATGGAACCTGATAGTTCAATTTTATATATTGGAACCCATAATCGTATGGAGAAAGACATTGTTCCTGCTAACAATATACCTTTTAAAAGTATTGAAATT
Organism: Bacilli bacterium; assembly: GCA_022795155.1. Taxonomy (GTDB): domain Bacteria; phylum Bacillota_I; class Bacilli_A; order RF39; family UBA660; genus CAJLIR01. Next base: position 72,303 of record JAAWGF010000001.1, read on the forward strand.
TATGGTTTTCGGGGCAAAAATCCTTTTAAGAATATTAAAACAGTTAAGAGTTTTTTCAGTAGTTATAAAAAATGTAAAGAGATAATAAAAAAATTTAATCCAGATGTTGTTATTGGCGTTGGCGGATATGTAACAGGTCCTGTTGTTTATGCTGCCCAAAAGTTAGGTTATAAAACATTTATTCATGAACAAAATAGTTTGCCTGGTAAGTGTAATAAATTTTTAAGTAAAGGTTGTACTAAAATAGGCGTATCATTTAAATCAACCCTATCGGCTTTTCCAAGTGGTAAAGCTATATTTACGGGGAATCCATGTAGTGAGAATGCGATAAATAGTGTTCCTGCTTCAAAGTCAGAATTTGGTCTTTCGGAAAATAAAAGACTAGTATATATTGTTATGGGATCATTAGGTGCCGAAAAGATGACCGAATTTTTAGTTAAATCCATTTATATGTTTAATAATAAACCTTATGAAGTTTTATTTGTAACAGGAAAAGCTTCTTATGAAGTTGTTAAGAATAATGAGTTTCCTAAAAATGTCAAAGTCGTACCTTATATTGATAATCAAACACGAATTTTAAAAAGGGCTGACTTAGTAGTTAGTCGTTGTGGTGCTTCAACTTTAAGTGAAATTATTGCGTTAGGAATACCTTCTATTTTAGTGCCAAGCCCATATGTTGCTAATAATCATCAGTATAAAAATGCTTTAGATTTAACAAGTAGAAATGCAGCTGTTTTATTAGAAGAAAAAGAGTTAAAGGGGGACATTCTAGTTAGGACAATTGATGAATTAATTAATGATTCAAAAAAATTAACGGAAATGAAAAATAATTTAAAAGAATTATATATACCAAATAGTGCAGGCAAAATATATAACATTTTAAAAGAAATGGTAGATAGGAAATAGTATGAAAGAACAATTAAAAAAATTAAATTGTGGAGAAATAATTTTTGATGTTTCTTTAAAAAAATATAATACTTATAATATAGGGGGTAGTGCCTTGGCATTAATAGTACCTAATAATATTGATGAGCTGAAAACGGTTATTTCTTTTGCTAAAAAAAATAATTTGCGAGTTAAGATAATTGGTAATGGCTCTAATTTAGTTTTCTCAGATAAGTATTATGAAATGCTTTTAATAAATTTAAAAAATTTTAATAATATCGAAATAAACGAAAATATAATTAAAGTAGGTAGTGGTGTTAATCTAATGAAACTAGCCTATAAAGTTTCGCGCTTAGGCCTTACAGGTTTAGAATTTGCAACAGGTATTCCAGCAACAGTTGGTGGAGCTATATACATGAATGCTGGTGCTTATAATAGTGATATGAGTAATGTTTTAGTTAGGGCTACTATTTTAACTGATGATTTAGAAATAAAAGAATTCTCTAATACTGATTTTAATTTTTCATATCGTTATTCCAACTTACAAGATAAAAACAATTATGTTTGTTTAGATGCAACCTTGAAGTTAGAAAATGGTAACAGTGATGAGATTTTAAAGTTAATTGAAGATAGAAAAAATCGCCGAGTTAGTAGTCAGCCATTAGAGTATCCAAGTGCTGGAAGTGTTTTTAGAAATCCTAGTAGTGATATTTATGCTGGTAAATTAATTGAAGATTTAGGATTAAAAGGGCACCAAATTGGTGGGGCAATGATAAGTAATAAACACGCCAATTTTATTATAAATTATGATAATGCTAGTGGTGATGATATAAAAAAATTAATTATTGAAACGAAAATGAAAGTTTATGAAAAATATGGTATTGATTTAAAAATTGAACAAGAATTTGTTGAATAATTTGAAAAGTAATCATTTGATTGCTTTTTTTGATGTTAAGTTTTAACGTTATACTTTTCAATTTTTATTATTTATTCATTATAATAATCGCATATAAAAAAGAGGTTGATTTTATGGTTATTAATTATGATGAATATATAAAAATAGTGCCAAAAGAAACAGGAGAATTTGTTAATTTAGTTTTAAAATTGTTTGATAATTATATTTTAAAAGAGATTGCAATATGGGTTAAAGATAAAAATGAAGAAGATGTTGCAATCGATTATGTTGAATCGAAAATATTCGCCATTCTTTTAGCTGTTAAATATTATCAAAATTTAAATGATACATCAAGAATTATATTAGATAATTGTAGATTAAAAGAAGAATTTATTAATAAATTTAATATAGAAAAATTAAAAGAAACTGAAGTAAATTATAACAATGTCTTCAATAAAACGGCTAATGTTTTTTGCCGGTATCAATATTATGAAAATTATATGTATTTGTTGCCTGAAAGAATATTATATGATGTTTATCATGATGGAAAATACCGTTTTAGTCAAATAAACTGCATATTTGAAAATAATACTTGGCGTGATATTCTTTCTACTGAGTATTATAAGTGCGTAAATGATATGGAAAATAATAAAAAAAGTATTGTTGAAAAAGAGATTTATAAAGATTTATCTTATGATATGATAAATTATTTAGAGAAAGTTGCTTCATGGTTTAGATGGTTTAGAACTAATGCTAAAGGTGAATATAATAGTGAAGTAATTGAGAACTTTGATGATATGATTTTGGCATCACTAATACTTGCTATTTACGATATTGAAAGTAAAGTAACTACATTCTTTTGTAATTTAGGCATTAATGAAAGTAGGGTTCGCGCATTTTTAATTAGAGGGAAAACAGGTAGTCCTGGGTTACCACCTTCTGGTGTGACAATTATTCGCCAATTTTTTGATAAATATATAAATAGTGGGTTTAATAAAGAAAAAGAAAGAAAAAATTTAACGATTGAAAATGTCATAACTAATATTTTTGATCGTGATTTTACAAATAGCTTAGTTTTAGAAAAACTTCTTTATAAATATAAATTATCAATAACCGATTTTTCTGATTTTGAAAATAAATTAATAAACTTTGAAAAAAACTATGAGTTGTTACAAAGACAAAAAAAACTTGATGAATTTTATAATGATATTTCTAATGAAACAATTGAATTTATTGAATTTGTTTCAAAAATTCATAAAATGCTCCAAAAATATTTTGATGATAATAAAATTAATAAAAAATATGTTAAAAATACTGATGATATTAGATTTTTGGCGTTCTTTATTAGTAGTTATTTTATTCCTAATGACTTTATTAGTTATTTTAAAGATAATGGTATTACAAAAGAAAAAATAATGGATAAGTTAGGTATAAATATTGATAAAGAAGAAATTGATAAAATTGAATCTGATATTAATCTTATTGTAAATAACTATAAAGATATTATTTTTGGATATATAAGCTATAGAAAAGACATTAGCATTAATACCGTTTTATATGGGCTTGGAAACTTGGAAACAATAAACTCTAATTGTATATTAAAGCTTATTGAAGATATCAATCCTAATTTAAGATTAACTAATGATTTTACAAATTTTATTATTAATTATAATAAAAATCAAGAAGATCTTAGAAAATATCAATTAGAACAAAAATTTTTTGGTGATATGGATAAAGAGACTATAAATTTTATAAATAGAGTTTCAAAAGTTTATCAAGCTTTAGAAAATTCAAATAAGACAACACAATTTAGTCGTGATGATTTAATTCAAATAGCTCTTTATTCTACAGCCGTAAATTATAATAGTGAGGATTTGCACTTTAAATTTTTAAGTACTTTAACAACTAAAAATATATCTAATGTATTAGATATAAATAGTATTAATAGCCATGAAGAAAGTATTGATATTATTTATAATTATTTTGGCAAATATATTTTTGGTGGCAAAAATAAAGATAAAAAGAAACATGAAATAACAATTAACGATATTTATACTAATCTATTTAATAAAGATATGAATGGTAGTTTAGCTTTATATAAATTGTTAGATGAAATCGATTTTTGTTATGATAAATTTAATAATTTTGATGAGAGTTTTGCTGAGTATGAAAAAAATGAGTATATTAATGATGTTAAAGGCAATTTAAATTATGCAGGCTACGCTAATTACTTTTATAATGTCTCTAAAATATATGATTGTTTATTTAATATAGCTAAAGATGGAAAATTAATTTATGACGCTAATAAATATAGAGAATATATTAAAGATGCATCGCGACTTTTGGCTTTTTTATTAGAAACTAACAATGAACGATTTGATAAATATTTATCTTTGTTAAATAAGAGAGGAATAACGATTAATAATTATTTAAAATATATTGGTGTTAATTTAGAAGATTTTAATAATTATCAAAATAAGGAAATTAATTATTTAACGCTTTATGAAAATTTTAGCGAATATGAAGATTATGGAAGATGTTATGATTGGAGTAAATCTTTAATTAATAATCTATTTAAAAAGAAGGATAATAAGTACCGTTATGAAAATTTTATCAAATATTTAAATGTGTCACCAGAAATTGTTGAGAAGGAAATGGAAAGTGGGGAGGAAGTTATTATTCCACTTTCTCAGGATGAACAATTAAATTATTTGGCGACGATGCCAGTTAGTAAATTGGATTATAATTTAAATTCCATTTCCAAGTTTGGTCAAGAATTAGCTGATCATTCGATTATTATCGCTAATGAATTTGTTAATATTGCGATTCAAGATAATGATAATAATCGTGTTTTAGACATTAAAGAAGAGATTAGTAAATTAATGAAAAAACCGAGTATCTTTTTAAGGAAAATGCCTGTTAGTGGAAAAATTGCTCATAATAAAAAAATTTTAGATAATTTAACTGAGATATTAAAAGAAAACGAAGCACGTATGATTGAAGTAATTGAGCATTTTACTTATTTAAAAAAATTGATAGCTATTTATGTTTATCGGTTGAATAATTATATTGAAGAATTAAAATATAATTTAGAAAATTTTGAAAATAATCAAAATAATAAGGGACAAAGTATTTTTGAAGTTTTAGATAGTAATACTATAAAACAAACATTGAACGCTAAATTAGGTGATTATCAAACTTCATTAAATATTAGTCTTCAACAATATAATAAAATAAATTTAGTGCTTAATAATTATTTGTTAAATTTAAGTAAAACTTCGACAGCTAGAAATACAACTATTCCTAATTTATATATCGAATTATCAATTAGAGATAGTATTTTATTAGAGCAAGATAGTATTTCTGACTTGAATGATATTAATAATTTACTTAGTAATATCGTTAAAGCTAATAATGAATTGCTAGATAAGAATACTTTTAAAGTTGGTAAGAATAATCGAAATGCTTTTGAAGAAAAAAGTTTAAGTGGATCAATTAGTGAAGTTTTAAAAGCGGAACATTTGTTAGAACAAAGCTATAATGATGAAATAGATATTGCTAAACCTTATATTAAAAAATAATATTTAATAATAGTAATAATCCATAAGAATTTATGGGTTATTTTTACTATAAAATATTTAAATAATAAATTTATATGAAAAATAGTGTCTAAAATTTATTTTTATGATAAACTTATATAAGATACTAGGAGTGGTGTTATGAAACCAAAAAAAATAAAAAAAACAAAATCTAAGAAAAAGATAAAAATAAAGTATACTCGCGTATTTATTTTGTTGTTAGTTTTGCTATCTTTTATATTCGGCTTGGTTTTTATAATTAATTTAAAAATAACTAATATAGTTGTAATTGGTGATTATAATATTCTTAAAGAACAGGAAATTATTGACATTGCTTCTATTTCAAATTACCCTAAAACCTTAGCTTTTTCAAGTTCCAAGATTAAGAAAAATTTGGAGGATAATATATATATTAAGAGCGCAAAAGTTAAGAAAAAATATTTGACACAAGTATATATTATGGTTGAAGAAAATTATCCTTTATTTTTTTATAAAACTGATAATAAAACAATTTTATTAGATGGTTCTAAAGTTGATAAGGTATTTTCTGTACCAACGGTTATCAATTATATTCCTAATCTTAAATATCAGAGTTTTGTTGAGAAAATGGGATTATTAGATAGTAATATTTTAGAGCGTATTTCAGAAATAAAATATGATCCTAGTGATTATGATGATGAAAGATTTTTATTATATATGAAAGATGGAAATTATGTTTATATTAATTTATATAAATTTAGTAATTTAAATAAGTATATTGAAATTGTTAAAAATTTTGGAAATAAAAGGGGAATTGTGTATTTAGATTCTGGAAATTATTTTGAAATTATAGAAAAATAGTTCTTTTTAGAACTTTTTTAATTTTTTTCTTTTACTTTTTTTAAAATATATAGTATAATTGATTTTAGATTATAGGAGATGATATTGTGAAACATATTTACACTAGTGTTGATATTGGTTCTGATACAATCAAAATAGTCGTATGTGAATTGCTTAAGAACAAATTGAATTTACTAGCGGCATCTTCTGTTAAATCTAAAGGGATAAAAAAGGGTTTGATTACTAACTTTGAAGAGGCACAATCTTCTTTACGGTTAGCCATATCTAAAATAGAGGATATGTTAGGAGCAAAAATAGCTCACGCAATCGTCTCTGTACCATCATATTTTGCGGATTATTCTATGATTAAAGGTTCAATTAATGTTTTAACTGATGATCATATTATAGTTGGTAAAGATGTTGATAAGGTTATCGAGAGCGCTATTGCAAGTCATGAGTTATCAGGTAAATCAATTATTACAACAGTTCCAATTGACTTTTCTGTTGATAATGAGGAAAGAATATTAGATCCTAAGGGTTTAAATGGCGAGATATTATCTATGAGGGGGATTATGGTTACGACACCCAAAAAGAATTTATATTCTGTTTTAAATTTATTTGATAGTTTAGGAATAGAAGTTGATGATGTTTCTATTAATGGCATTGGAGACTACTATTCCTTAAAAAATGACAATATGGATGCATTGGTTGGTTCAATTGTCAACGTTGGCTCTGAAACAACAACGATATCTCTATTTAACAAGGGTGTTATTGTAAAAAGTTCTATTTTACAAAATGGAGGCAAAAATATAGATAATGATTTATCTTATATCTATAAAATACCTTTAGATGATGCTTGTGAAATGAAAGAAAAGTTTACTTTAGCTCATAAAAAAAATGCTAGTGTTAATGATGTTTGTATGGTTACGACTACTTCTGGAAAGACAAGAAAGGTTAATCAGTATGAAGCCTCAGAGGTAGTCATGGCAAGACTAGAACAAATTTTAAATTCTGCTAAAAAGGAAATATCTGCTTTGACTAATCGGAAATTAGATTATATAATATTAACTGGTGGAACTAGTAATATGACACATTTTAATTATATAGTTGATGATGTGCTTGGAAAAAGTGCAACTGTTGGTAGTATAAAGTTAATTGGAGTTAGAAATAATAAATATTCTTCTGCCATCGGCAATATTCTTTATTTTGTTAGCCGGCTAAGATTAAATGGAAGTAGTTATACAATGTTTAAAAAAAATGAAATTGAAGAATTAGGTTCTAATCGTACTAGTAATTCAAATGACTCAATGTTAAGTAAGGTTTTTGGATACTTTTTTGGTGAATAAGGGAGGAAATTTATGTTTGGGTTAGAAATAGATCAAATTGCCAAGATAAAAGTTATTGGTGTTGGCGGTGGTGGTGGAAATGCGGTTAACCGTATGATTGAATCAGGAATAAAAGGTGTTGATTTTATTGTTGCAAATACTGATTTGCAAGTTTTAAATGCATCTAAAGCACCACTTAAAATACAAATTGGCGCTGAACTAACTGGTGGAAGAGGAGCTGGCTCAAAACCTGATATTGGTAGAGAAGCTGCTTTAGAGTCAAGATCAGAGATTGAAGCTGCTTTAGAAGGTGCTGATATGGTTTTTGTTACTTGTGGTATGGGTGGCGGAACAGGAACAGGTGCTGCTCCTATCGTTGCTAGTATAGCTCAAGAATTAGGGGCTCTTACGGTTGGAATTGTTACAAAGCCTTTCTCTTTTGAAGGAAAGAAACGAATGGATCAAGCTATTGTTGGACTTGATGAATTAAAAAAACATGTTGATACATTAATTGTTATACCTAATGATCGTTTAAGAGAAATAATTGATAAGTCAACACCACTTTTAGCTTCTTTTAAAGAAGTTGACAATATTTTAATGCGTGGAGTTCAGTCTATTTCTGATTTGATTGCGGTTGCTGGTCTTATTAACCTTGATTTTGCTGATGTTAAATCAGTTATGGAGAAACGTGGTAATGCCCTAATTGGTATTGGTATAGGTGCTGGTGAAAATCGTGCCACTGAAGCCGCAAAGCAAGCTGTATCTAGCCCATTACTTGAAACTAGTATTAGTGGAGCGACTGACGCTATTATTAATGTAACTGGTGGCGAGAATTTAACTTTATTTGAAGTTGAGGAGGCAGCTGAGGTAATTAGAACTTCGGCTAATACAGACATTAATACTATTTTTGGAGCTGTTATTAATGAAAATTTAAATGATGAAATTATTGTTACGGTAATCGCAACTGGCTTTGAAGATGCTGATAAGGCAAAGGTAGCAGCTACAGCTAAGAAAGAAACAGTAACAGCTAATATAGTTAGCGATGATGACGATGATGATGACAGTGATTTACCACCATTTTTAAGAAAAAGAGGATTTTAAAAAATTTGATATATAACCAATAAAACGACATAATTTATTATGCCGCTTTTTTATAATGTATTTGGTGATGAGATGAAAATATATGTTGATTTTGTTTTATTTTTAAATTTTATGATTGATTTATTATTATTATTTGGTGTTTCAATTATTTTAAAAAGGAATGTTAGTATTAATCGTATTATTTTAGGGGCTTTTTTTGGTAGTTTATCAATTTTATTTTTGTTTTTCAATATTAATAGTTTTTTACTTACAATATTTAAAATTTTAATTAGTATAATAATGGTAATTGTAGCTTTTGGTTTTAAAAATATTAAATATTTATTTAAAAATTTTATTTTTCTATATTTATTAGGAATTGTTTTAGGTGGTGTATTATATTTTTTAAATATTCAATTTTCTTATAAACAGGTTGGCTTAATTTTCTTTCATAGTGGTATAAGTATTAACATTATATTTTTGATTATTGTTTCACCAATTATTATTTATTTATATATTAAACAAGTTAGTTCTTTAAAAAATAATTATGCTAATTATTATAAAATCCGCATAAATTTGGAGAATAGGGAATATAAATTTATAGGTTTTTTAGATACAGGTAATAAGTTAAAAGATCCGTATTTTAATCGCCCTATTATTTTAATTAATAAAGATAAAATATCATTTAACGATATGAAAAAAATTTATATACCTTATGTTACTATTACAGAAAATGGTTTATTAGAATGTATTAATTTAAAACAAGTATATATTGATTCTATAGGTATTAAAAAAAATGTTTTATTAGGATTTATAAAAGAGCAGATAACGATTGATGGTGTAGATTGTATTTTACAAACAAAATTATTGGAGGGAATAAAATGTTAAAAAAATTATTAAACTTTTTTATTAGGATTTTTAATGTAGAAAATAATATATTTTTTATAGGAAGTGCTGATAAATTACCAGAACCATTATCTAAAGATGAAGAAATAAAGTATGTTGAAAAGTCAATGAATGGCGATATATTGGCTCGTGAAAAGTTAATTGAGCATAATTTAAGATTAGTTGTTTTTTTATCTAAAAAGTATGAGAACACAGGTGTTGATTTAGAGGACTTGGTTAGTATTGGGACAATTGGTTTAATTAAGGGTGTTAATACCTATAAATTAGATAAAAATATTAAACTTGCAACATATGCATCGCGTTGTATTGATAATGAAATTTTAATGTTTTTACGCAAGAATAAGCGTCGAAAAACAGAAGTTAGTTTTGAAGATAATCTAAGTTATGATTCAGAGGGTAATGAGTTACATCTTGAAGATATTTTGGGAACAGAAAATGATATTGTTACAAAAGGAATAGAAAATGAAACGGAGAGAAAAATTTTGTATGAAGAAATTGAAAAATTAAATCCCCGTGATAAACAAATAATGATTTTACGATACGGCTTATTTAATCATAAAGAATTAACGCAAAAAGATGTTGCAAACCTTTTAGGTATAAGCCAATCATATATATCAAGAATTGAAAAAAAAGTCATTAGAAGGATTCAAAATATTACTAAAATTTAAAAAATATATTTATCTATATTTTTTTTTATGATATAATTTTATCAATGATAAGGATAAGGGGAATCTATATGAAAAAAAAGGAACAAAAAACGGTTGATAATTTAGTTAAAGAAAATAATGAAGAATCAAAAGTTGAAAATTTGGATAATAATGTTGGAATTAAAGATTATAAGTTTGTCATAATTTTATTAGTAGTTATTGCTGTGTTTGCTTTTTCAATGCCTTTAATTTTTAAAGGAATAAAAAAGTTAGAAGAAAGCAATTTTATTGATAATTTATTTTCTAAAAATAATAGTGTTCCAGTTGATAATGTTGAGAATAAGACGCCTGGTAAGGCTGAAATCGTTAATGCGGATAAGAGTGGGGCTAATGCGCCAGTATTAAAAGATGGTATGATACCTGTTAGGTATAATTATATTGAAAAAAAATGGGTAAAGGCTAATGCTGATAATCCTGACACAAATAGCTGGTATAATTATGCGAAAAAAGAGTGGGCTAATGCTATATTGGTTCGTGAAAACGGTACTAAAACACGTGAATTTTATGAGAATGCTAAACCTGATACTATGATTAATGATGAAGATATTTTAGCTTTTTATGTTTGGATACCACGTTATAAATATTCGATTGTATCTAGTACAGGTCTTCAACAGATTGATATTTCTTTTGAAGAAAAGACAGCAACTAAAACAACAGGACCAAATTATATAACTCATCCGGCTTTTACGTTTGATGGAAATGAGCTTGCTGGTATATGGGTTGGAAAATTTGAGGTTACAGGAGATTTTAATAATTTGACTATTTTACCTAATCGAAATGCAGTAGTAAATCAAAGCATTTCTAATATGTTTAACGCAATAAAAGGATTTTATGGTTCTTATTATGGTTTAAATAGTGAAACAACTAATTTACGTCTAATTAAAAATAGTGAATGGGGAGCTATCGTATATTTAACAAATTCTAAGTATGGTATTTGTCGAAATAAAGAATGTTCAGAAATGAGTACATATAATTTTGATTACAGTTCTGATGCTGGTGTCAATTCTAGTACAACTGGTAATGTAACTGGTGTTTATGCGATGAATGGTAGTGCAATGGAATATGTTATGGGTAATAATAATAGTGTTGTTGGTGAATCTGGTTTTGATAGTGTATGGATGTCAGAAAATAGAAAGTATTATGATAATTATACGAATGGTAGTGAAATCGAGTATACGCGTGGAATATCTGGTGATGCGACAGTAGAATTCGGCCCATTTAATAATGGACAAAGTAGTTGGAATAACAGTTTTTCTAAATTTGTTACTAATGATAATCCATGGTTTTTCCGTGATATAAATAATAGTATTTATTCATTTAGTAGTTATACAGGTGGGCCACATTATCAAGTGGGGTTTAGATTAAGTTTAAGTTAAATTAAAAATATTGAAGAAATTTCAATATTTTTTTGTTATAATAATTATGGTGATAAAAATGTCGAAAATAATGGTCATGGATGAAATTTTGGCTAATAAAATTGCGGCTGGTGAAGTCGTTGAAAAGTGTGCTTCAGTTGTCAAAGAATTGGTTGAAAATAGTATTGATGCTGGTAGTAATGAAATTAAAATAGAACTTATTGATGCTGGTACAAAACAAATTAGAATTATGGATAATGGTAGTGGTATGGATAGGGAAGACGCTATTTTAGCCTTTTCCCGCCATGCGACAAGTAAACTAAAAACAGAAGATGATTTATATCGAATTGAAACATTGGGATTCCGTGGTGAGGCTTTAGCTTCCATTGCGTCTGTTAGTAAAATTGAATTAAAGACGTCAACTGGTGGGGTTGGTACGTCAGTAATTATTAATGGTGGTAAAATTGAAAATGTTAATGAATCTGATTCACGGGTTGGAACAGTTATAACTGTCAGTGATTTATTTTATAATACACCAGCCAGATTAAAGCATTTAAAAAGTTTATATACAGAGTTAGCTAATATTACTGAATATGTTAATAAAATGGCTTTATCGCATCCTGAAATCAAGTTTATTTTAATAAATAATGGTAATACTATTTTAAATACCGATGGATCTAGTAATTTGCTAAAAACAATTTCGTCTATTTTTGGAATTAACATTGTCAAAAAAATGGTAGAAGTAACTAATGAAGATAATGATTATATTGTAAGTGGTTTTATTACTTTACCAGAAGTTATGAGATCTAGTCGAAATGGTATCATAACTTTAGTAAATGGACGCGTAGTTAGAAATGTCGATATTAATAGAATTATTAATGATAGTTATCATGGTTATAAACCAGATAATCGATATCCAATTGTCGTATTAAATATTGAAGTTGATCCAAGTTTGGTTGATGTTAATATTCATCCTACTAAGATGGATATTAAATTTGGTAAAATGGATGAATTATTATCTTTAATTGAAAATATGATAAAAAAAACTTTAAAGAAACAAATGTTAATACCTCATATTGAGGTTCCTTCAAATACTAACTTTATTGGCTTTGATGTTAAGGATAGTATTGAAGATAAAGCAGAAATGGAAAAACCAAAATATGAAGAAATAACTTTGGATTTAGAAAGAGTTGGTGAAGAAGAAACTTCATATTTATCTTCAAGTTTAGAAGATAATCGACAAATAAATAGTGCTGAAACGCAAGAAAGAACGATTACTGATGAAAATCGTTTATTTGATATTGAAGAAAGTACTGAAAAACTACCAGAATTATATCCAGTTGGTCTAGTTCATGGCACTTATATCATTTGTCAAAATGAGCGTGGTATGTATTTAATAGATCAACATGCCGCTAAAGAAAGAATTAATTATGAATACTATCGTGAAAAATTAGGAAATCCAAAACCAGATTCAATTTCGATGTTAATACCTCTTACAATTGAATTTCCAAATAATGAATATATGATTTTAAAGGAAAACTTTTTGATTTTAGAAAATATGGGTTTTGAAATTGATGAATTTGGCGTTAATTCAATCGTGATAAAAGCTCACCCAACTTGGATTCCTATTGGAAATGAAGATAAAGCTATTAATTTAATTCTTGATTTGGTTATTAATAAAGAAAAAGATTTTTCGCTTGCTAAATTTAATGAGCATGTAGCTGCTACAGTTAGTTGCAAGGCATCAATTAAAGCTAATGAGAATATTACTTTAGAAGAAATGGAAAATTTAATAAGCGATTTACGAAAATGTAAAAATCCGTTTAATTGTCCACATGGGCGTCCTACAATGATTTATTATTCAAAATATGATTTAGAAAAATTATTTAAACGAAGTGGTTTTTAATCATTATTTTTTAACGTTATAAAGATTGCCTGCTTTATTGAAAAAACATTATCTTGTAAGGTATACTAATCATGTAATGTTTAAAGAATAAAGGAGGAAAAAAATGAAAAAAGTAGTAAGCATTATGGCAGTAATAGCGACCTTTTTTATGTTTGGTAATAAAAATGTAAACGCGCTAGAGAAAACTTATTGGGAGAAATTTTTTGAGGAAAGGTATAGTGATGGCATCGATTATGGTGAAGGTGGTTGTAGTTCTTCAACTAATGGCTTACATAATTGGGGAGATGTTAATCGCACATTTCATTTAGAGTATGGAGGATGTGGCGATGCAACGGTTTATCTTGAATTTCAACCAGTGTACTACACTGATAATGTTATTTTTAATGATGTAGAAAATGTTACAGTTAAAAGTAGTGATGAGACTATTATAACTGGTGAAGTAAAAGCATATGATTTCAGTAAAGAAAAAGAAGCATTTAATAATTATATTAAATGGTATAATGAATTAACTTTTGATGAATTTAAAGAACATTTAATTAATGCAGGTCATGAAGATTGGGCAGCATCTTTTAAAGAAAAACCAATTTGGTGGCTATATAATGGATATGAAAGTGAACCAACTTGGTGGACAATGTATGGCTTTATGTCTGAACCTACAAAAGCAGTTGAAGTAATTACTTATGCTAAAGACTTAGGAAATGCTACTTTAACAGTAAGTGCTAAAGATAAGGAAGATATTCATATTAATTGGACAATGGATATAGAGTATATAGAACCAGATGGTATTGTTCAAATTTTAAATAATCTTGAGCGCTACAAAGATATTATCAAAGAAAGAGAATATTATGTATCAGATAAAAAAGAAAACTATACATTTATGGTAGCATCCGATAATAATCTATCTAGTTTAATTAATACTTTAAAAGGTAAAGATATTAAACTTTTATTTAATAACTATAGTGAAGTAGGAGAAACCAATTATATCTTAAATGGTAAAGATATTACTAATACTGTTAGTGAAGGTTTTACTTATGAAAGTAAAATATCAATGGAAACATCAATAAATAAGGATAAAATTAATAGTTTAACTGAATTAAAAGACGCGATTTATATTGATTTTACTTATCATGGTAATCTTCCAACAACTTATAAATTAAATGTTAATATAGAAGATTATATTATTGGTTCATTTGTTGAACAATTAGGTTGTTCACAATATAATTGGGATACAGATCCTGAAAATTATACAAAATGTTGGAGTGATGTATGGAATAAAGCCCATGAATATTTTGAAAATACAACCTTTGACTTACTATATTACAATCCAGAAACTGAAAAAATGGAAGTTGTAACAAAAGGATTAAAAGCTAAAGATGGTTTTGTAGTATTAGAATTTGATCATTTCTCATCTTATGTCTTAGTAGCAAATGGCAATTATACAATTACTAATAAGCCAAAAGCCCCAAATAATGCTCAAACATCGTCAATGAATGTTTATTTATATATTGGTGTAGCTTTAGTATCATTAGTTGGAATTAGTTATTTATTAATTAAAAAAAGTAAAAAGAAAATAGCTTAATAGCTATTTCTTTCATTTTAGGTGAATTATGAAAAAAAAGAGGCGAAAATTAAAAATTGAAAGTATTATTATCTTACTATTAATAATAATCTTTTTACTATGCTTAATAAAACTTATAATTTTTTTAGTTGATATACGTTCAAATAAGAAACAAAATGATGATTTAGTAAATGATGTTATAAGTATAAAAACAGAACATAATATTAATACAGGTGAAGATGAAGAAAAAATAACTATTGATTTTGATAAACTATTATCGATAAATAAAGATACGGTTGGGTGGATAAGATTTAATAGTGATAAAGTAAATTATCCAATTGTTCATACTAATAATAATGATTATTATTTAAATCGATCTTTTGATGGTAAAATTAATCAAGCTGGCTCTATATTCATGGATTATCGAAATACTTCTTTTGATGATAGAAATGTTGTTTTATTTGGTCACGCTATGATTGATAATTCAATGTTTGGAACACTTAAAGATATTCATGATATTAATTTTTTTAATACAAAAGAAAATAATTATATTCAAATTATAAATAGACAAAATGAAGTTTTTATATATCAAATATTTAGTTATTATTTAATTGAAAAAGAAGAATATTATATAACAACTTCATTTAATAATGATACAGAATTTCAAACTTTTCTTAATACAATTAGTAGTAGAAGTTATCGATATTTTAATGTCGAAGTAAATATAAATGATAAGATTTTAACTTTATCAACATGTGTGGGAACAGGAAATACAAGTGAAAGAAACGTTATTCATGCGAAAAGAATAAATTAAAATTATTTATTGACATAGTCATAAATTAGATGTTATGATACATATTGTTAAATTAAGGGAGAGAAACCTATGTATCAAAGTTTAAATTTAGAAGAAATAAAAAAATTTTTAAAACATACCAAGCAGGATATTATTATTACCAAATTAAATCGGAATATTGTAGCTAGTGAATTTCATCTTATTGGAATTTTAGAACTTTTGAAAACATATGAAAGTTTAAAAATTAATGGTTTAACTTTATCTACTGAACAATACTTTTGGTTAAAAAATTCAAATGTAGATATTTTAATGTTTTCAATTATGGCTGCATTGGGTATTATGTGGTATTCTTATCAAAATAATCTAAATGATTTATATGAAATAAGAGAAGATTTGCAAATTGAACACGATAAGCATTTTATTTTAGAAAAATAAGTTTAAGATAACTTGTTTTTTAATTTTTATTGACAAAATATTAATATTTATGTTATATTGGAAAAGTCTGTTTGAAAAGGGGGATAATTATGAATACGATAGATTCAAAATTTAAAATTTCAAATAATAATTTAAAAGCGATAGGGAAAACTCCATCTACAAAAACGGGAGATACTTTTGCCAAATTAATTAAATCGGGTTTAGCTTCAAGTACATCAGTATCTGAACATTTTATTTGGCAAACATATAATGTAATTTGTGAGCATATTTCAAATAGTGAATTAAGTAAGGGTCAATTAGTTGCTATATTACCAACTGTTAATGATGCTTTAAAAGCATATGCTGATAGAATAGAAGAAGCCGTTAATTGTGAATTAATTGAAAGGCCAAAGTGGTTAGTATATAAAAAGTCATTGTAATAATGACTTTTTTATTTATGACTATTGACAAAATATAATAATTTATGTTATCTTAGAATACTTTACCAAAAAGGAGGTGCGATGATGATTGAATCGTCAGATTTAGCTAATTTAAAAGAAGCGGCTCGTGATTTGAAAAGTGCCATAAAAGCAAATACAGAAATAACTAAAGAAAATAAATTGTCATTAGATATGAATAATTTATTAATGCTAGTTAATTTAGGAATAATATCAAAAGATGATTTAATAGGAACCGAAGTATGTAAAGACTATATTTCTAAAAGTATTCCTAGCCAAAAGAAAAAGTCATTATTTAAATAATGGCTTTTTATATTAATTGATTTAATTTTTGAGATAATTCATTACACTTTTGTGTAACTTTATTTTCTTCTGCTTTTTCTAAAGAATACCAACCTTTTTTAAACATCATATTGTATAATTCTCTTTGTGAGTTTTTAATTTCGATAAAAAGCATAAGAATTTCTTCATATAATGTATTATTACTAGCTTCATTTAAAGCGATACTTAAATTATCAGACATATTTTTTTCAGTTTCTAATATGTCATTTATATAATCACGATCGTTCATCTCTATCGTTTCTGGTACTTCTACTTTAGGGTTTTCTATTTTTTGATTCATGTAATTTCTCCTATCTTAAAATATTTACTAACTTTCGGCAATGTTCCGCATGCATTTGACTTACTCTTTCAATTAGTTCTTTAATTTCAGGATCAATTATTTCATTAGCAAAATGCTGAGCTTTTTTACTAGCAATAAAATTCCATTCAAACATATCAGCTATATAAGCTAGGTCTTTGGTTGAAATCATTAATGGTACTGTATTCAAAAAAATCATTCCTTTCCAAATATATACTGTCAATTTAATTTCGATAATATTCAAAAATATAATAAATACTATATTTTTATCAAAAAACATAGTATAATAAGGTAAGAAATTTATTAGACGGGATTGATAATATGAAATTAAAAAATAATTTTTTTTATACCATTAGAGAAGATATTAAAGACGAGGAATCAATTAGTGGTAAATTACTAGTAAGAAGTGGTATGATTAAAAAAAATAGTAATGGTATTTATATGTATACACCATTAGGGCGACGTGTTGTCAAAAATATTGAGGCCATTGTTCGTGAAGAAATGGATAGATGTGGAGCAATGGAGGTTAGTATGCCTTCGTTAATTCCCGAAGAGATTTATATTAATAGTGGACGTAGAATGATTTTTGGTGATAATATGTTTACTTTAAAAGATCGTTATGACCGCCCATATTCTTTAGGACCAACTCATGAAGAATTATTTGTTGAAATGGCTAAAAGTCAAATAAAATCTTACAAAGATATGCCTTTTAATTTATATCAAGTGCGTACAAAATTTAGAGATGAAACACGTCCAAGATATGGTCTTATTCGTACACGTGAATTTACAATGAAAGATGCCTATAGTTTTGATGCCAACTTAGATTCTTTAGATAAATCATATGAAATAATGTTTAATGCTTATAAAAATATTTTTGATCGTATTGGTCTTAATTACAAAATCGTTAGAGCTGATACAGGCGCAATGGGGGGCTTACTTTCAGAAGAATTCCAAGCCATAACTGATATTGGTGAAGATATATTAGTTTTATGTGAAACTTGTGATTATGCTTCTAACATTGAAATTAGTGAATGTGTTCCTAAATGCGAAGTTGCTACTTGTGAAGAAAGAGTAAAAGAATTAGTCTACACACCTAATATTGGATCAATTGCTGATTTAGAAAAAAGTTTGAATATTCCAAACAGTAAAATGGTTAAAACTTTAATTTATAAAGTAGGTGAAGAATTAGTTGCTTGTCTTATTAGAGGCAATCGTGAGCTTAATGATGTGAAACTGTCTAAATTATTTAATGTTCCTGAAGTTGTTTTAGCTAGTGAGGAAGAAGTTCAAAATGTTACTGGTGCTAAAATAGGTTTTGCTGGACCAATTGATTTAAAAATTAAAATTATTATGGACCGTGAAGTTCAATATATGAAAAATTTCTTAGTCGGTGCTAATAAAACAGATTATCATTATGTTGGCGTTAATTTACGAGATTTTAAATATGATTTAGTGGCGGATATTGTCAATGTTAAAGAAGGAGATATTTGTCCTAATTGTGGTGGAAAACTATATTTTAAAAAAGGGATTGAAGTAGGGAATACTTTTAAATTGGGTGATAAGTATTCTAAAAGCCTTGGATTACAGTATTTAGATCAAACTAATACACAACAATATGTTCAAATGGGGTGTTATGGTATTGGTATTGAAAGAGTTATGGCAGCAGTTGCCGAACAAAATCATGATGAATTTGGTCTAATTTGGCCAATCAGTATTGCTCCATATAAAGTCTCAATTGTTTTAATAAATGAAAATGATGATAAACAAAAAGCCGTTGCCGATAAATTATATAATGATTTAATATGTAATAATATTTCAGTTCTTTATGATAATCGTGATGAGCGACCTGGAGTTAAATTTAATGATATGGATTTAATTGGTATACCAATAAGAATTACTATTGGTAAAAAGGTAAATGAAAACTTAGTTGAATTTAAATTGCGAACTGACAATCAAGCAATTGATATAAATGTTCTGGAAGTAATAGATAAAATTAAAAGTATTTGTTTAAATTAATTATTGACTAAAAATTAAAAAAATGGTAAATTTAAAGCATTGAGTTTTATAAGGGGAATAAGTATGTTAGATATTATTGTGGATACTTTAAAAGATGCTTTAAAATTATTACCGTTTTTATTTTTGACTTTTTTAATTATTGAATATATAGAACATAAAGTAAATAGTGAAAAAATAATTAAAAAGATGCGAAAATATGGACCATTTTTAGGTGGATTGTTAGGGGCTTTTCCGCAATGCGGTTTTAGTGTTTCAGCTACTAATTTTTATATTACCCATGTTATAAGTTTGGGAACACTAATTGCGGTTTATTTATCAACAAGTGATGAAATGTTACCAATCATGTTAGCCCAAGGTGTTGATGGTTTTACTATTTTTAAAATTATTTCATTAAAGGTTATAATTGGTATAATTTTGGGTCTTATAATTGATTTCTTTTTAAGAAGAAAAAAACAAAATGTTGAAATAAAAGAATTATGTGAACACGAAAATTGTGATTGTAGTCATAGTATTATTTTGTCTTCTTTAAAACATACTCTTAATATTTTAGTTTTTCTGCTTATTATTTCTTTTATTCTAAATACTTGTTTTCATTATTTAGGTGAAGAAGTAATTTCTAAAATATTTTTAAAAAATAGTCCTTTATCATCCCTAATATCTAGTATTGTTGGTTTAATTCCTAATTGCGGAGCAAGTATTATCATTACGGAATTATATTTAAATGGAACAATGACGTTTGGTTCCGCTATGGCTGGTTTATTAACTGGTAGTGGAGTCGGAATTTTAGTTTTATTTAAAAATAATAAAAATTTAAAAGAGAATATGTTTATATTATTGCTTATTTATGTAATAGGTGTTATAAGTGGCATTTTACTTGATTTAATTAGTATTCTTATTTAGTCTCTAACATTATTAGTTTAGTAAACATTGCTTTTTTGAAGAGTATCATATAATTAAATTATCAAGGGGGGTATTTATATTAAGATTGGATTTTTGGTTACTTAAATAAATAATGGGGAAAACTAATTTTACTCAAGAAAAATTTAATATTAATTATAAGGTTTTATCGTCTAGTCGATTATTCGGCTAGATTTTATTTTACAAAATTTGATACTAATGTTATAATAGTTAATATTTAAGGAGAGAGTATATGGAAAAGTATATAATATTAGAAATTATTCCAACCGCAACAAAAGATGGCGATATTGTTCAATTATCAGCTTTAAAAATTCATGATTTAAA
The DNA here is from genome assembly GCA_022795155.1 of Bacilli bacterium. Taxonomy (GTDB): domain Bacteria; phylum Bacillota_I; class Bacilli_A; order RF39; family UBA660; genus CAJLIR01. The sequence continues at coordinate 92,877 of JAAWGF010000001.1, forward strand.
ATTAATCGACCGTTTTGATTATCGTCTTAATGAAAATAAAATACCATATCGTGATTTAATTAAAATGATAAGTTATGATAAGGATAAATTTATTTATAAAAATTCAACAAAACAAATAATGTCAGCTTTTAAAAAGTGGTGTAAAAATTATAATTTATTAATTATTGATAATTCATATACTTTAAATTATTTGGAAGAACTTAATAATAAAAAAGAATCAGTTTTTAAATATTTAAATATGGAATATAATGATAATATCATTGAAGATGTTGTTAAAAAGTATAAATTAGAGCCTAGTAATTATATTGTTGATTTATTATATGAAGCTTTAATTTATGAAAGCAATAATAAAAAATAATTAATATATAATTTGGTGGTAAAATGAAAACTATAAAAAAAGATGATTTAGAAGATTTCGAATATGTTAATAAAAAGGGTTTTTATGCATATATAAATAAGTGTTCATATCATAATATTACTTATGCTTATAAATAATTTAAAAGTATAGGTGTATTGTTAGAAATATTACCAAAAATTAAGAAATTAGGAAACTTAAATATTAATTATAGTATTTTACCTAGATATTTAGTTTCTAATAATTCTTCAGAAATAGAGGCATATTTAACTGAATGGAATGCCAATTATATCCTAAAAGAATACTATGAAAAAAATATGAATGAAGGAAATATTAATTTAGTAGTAAATATCTTAAATAATTTAAAGCAAGTAATTTTAACTTTACATAAAAATGGTATAATTCATGGTGATATACATGATGAAAACATATTCGTAAATCCTAATACTCTTTTAGTAAATATTATTGATTTTGATAATTGTACTTATAAAAAATTTAAAATGAATCCTGATTATTGTAATATTTATGCTAAAAATTATATAAATAGATATGGTGTTAATAGAGAACTAGATATATTTTTATTCAATTATTTAACATTTAAATTGATAAATAGTTTAGTCGGTTATTACGAAGTTAATAACTGCATTATAAATGAAGAAAATAAATATTTTAAAGAAAATGACGATTATAAAAACATATGTGAAACACTTCTTCTAGAAGCTAAAAAACCAACTGATAAATTTTTAATTGATAACTATCAAAAAATATTAAAATAGAGGTATATATGAAACAGAAAAAAATAGAAAGTGAATTTACTAATTTAAAAAAACAAACTTTACGAAAAGAAAAGAAAAATAAGAATTTAACTAATATTAATTGGGTTATTAAAATAACACTTTTAGCTTTTCTTATTTCTTTTGGTTTTTCATTTGCGTCAGAAACAATTATTCCTAATGTTAATATTATAGTAGGGATTTTGTTAGTGATTTTATTTGTTATTATAGGTATTATTTTTGACATGATAGGTATGAGTGTCGCTAGTGCTGATCCGGTGCCTTTCCATTCAATGGGAGCCAGAAAGATTAAAGGCGCAAAATTAGCAATTAAATTTAAGAAGAATTCTGATAAGGTTAGTTCATTTTGTAATGATGTTATAGGTGATATTTGTGGGATTGTATCTGGTTCAGCAGGTGCTATTGTATCAGTTAACTTGGCCATTAAATTAAATGTTAATGCTTTTTTTGTAACGCTTATTGTTATGGCAATAATTTCAGCTTTAACAATTGGTGGTAAAGCTTTATTTAAAAGTTATGCGATTAATAAGAGTAATATTATTTTATATAATTTTTGTAGAATTGTTTGTTTATTTTATAAAGGAAAGTAGAAAGTATTGGGGTAATAGTTATGGATAAGATTAATGTTAAAAAGAAAAAATCTATTATAAATTATATTAAATATAGTATTAAGGTAATATTGGCCGGAATGGGTTCTGTTATTTATTATCTTTAATTACTATTATTTATAATTTTACTGGTGTTCATATTAGTAATTTAACGGGTGCTACTGATTACGTTTGGGAAGTCAATCAACTTAAAACGACGATGGTTGAGGGTTTTGCTTGGATTAAAATGGACGCAAATGGTTTTAATAACAGTTTTATTTCTAAAGATTTAAATATTATTGATATTTTGTTGATGATGTGTTTTTTGCGTCAAATGCGTACAACACGATGACAGTGATATTGGCCGTTATTAGTTATTCAGTTCAAATATATTGCGATTTCTCTGGATATTCAGATATGGCCATTGGTATTTCAAAAATGCTAGGTTTTAATTTTCCTCATAATTTTAATTTGCCATATTTGGCTACTAATATTTCTAATTTTTGGAAGAGATGGCATATTAGTTTGTCATCATGGTTGCAGGATTATATTTATATACCTCTTGGTGGTAGTAGAAGAGGTACTTTGAAAACGTTTATTAATTTATTGATTGTTATGTTATTAAGTGGATTATGGCATGGGGAAGGCCTTACTTTTATAATTTGGGGTTTTATGTATGGTTTATTAAGTTGTATAAGTAAGTTGTTTAAAAAATCAACTAATAATAAATTCATTATAAGTACAAAAGTATTATTCACATTTATTATAGTTACCTTGCTTTGGGTTTGGTTCCGTGCTACTAGTGTTTCTAATGCTTTAGATGTTTATAAACAAATGTTTACTGTTAATGATGGTATTTCACAAATGTATACTTGGAGTTTTTTTGCCATATTATGTTTAGTGGTAGCTACAATAGCTGCGATGTTAAAATCAAATAAGACTAATAGAACACAAATTGATGGTTTTTATCCAATTCTTAATTTATCAAAATTTAGTTCATTGGTGATTTTCTTTACATTTATAGGAATAACAATTATGCTTGGTTATTTTGGTAATAATGCTTTTATTTATGGTAAATTTTAATTAATAGCGAATTTATTTTAAACAAAATTTGACAAAATAAGAAAAATTTTATACAATTGAAATCGTGTGTTAAAAACTTGGAGGAAGTGTTAAAATGAATCTAGGAAAAAATTACAACAATATTCTTGAAACTTTAGTTAGTATTTTTACGGTTGAAGACGGTGAAATGAAAGTTTTATTACTACGAAAAAAAACTGACCCTTATAAGGGTTATTGGATATTACCTGGTGAATTAGTTAGAAATGATGAAACACTAGAAGATTGTATAACAGATGCGATTTTAGATAAAACAGGATTATCATCAATGTATTTAGAACAGGCTAATTCATTTAGTGATTTAGATAGGGATCCTGAAGAAAGGATTATTGCATTTAGTTTTTTAGGGCTTATTGATAGTATAACTGTTCGTTTAAAAAGAATTGAAAAGGAAGAATATGAGACGAATTGGTTTAGTATTGATTCAATTCCAAAAATGGGATATGACCATGATAATATTCTTAATAAAACAATTGAAATATTAAAAACTAAATTGAGTGATTATTCATTTTTAAAATATTTATTTCCGAGTGATTTTACATTGCCAGAACTTCAAAATGTTTACGAACAATTAACAAGAATAAAAATTGACCGTCGAAATTTCCGAAAAAAAATATTAAATTCAGAACTAATTGAGTCAACGGGAGATAAAAATGAGGGATATACTGGAAGACCAGCTAATTTATATCGTTTTAAACCAAATAATTTTAATATAAATACATTTGGGGAATCTGCATAAAAAAAGATTGACAAACGTATAATAGAAGTGATATATTATTAATGCATTCATTAGAGATTTACTTCGGTAAATCTTTAATTAAGGGAAAAATGAAACACCTGGATGTGTGTAATGAAAGGAGGATATTAATGCCTACTATTAATCAAATAATTAGAAAAGGTAGAACTGACAAAAAGAGAAAAACGAAAGCACCTGCTTTGAATGTTGGCTATGATAGTCGTAAGAAAAAGCAAACTGATAATACAGCTCCACAAAAACGTGGCGTTTGTACTCGTGTTGGAACAATGACACCAAAGAAACCAAACTCAGCACTTCGTAAATATGCTCGTGTTAGATTATCTAATACAATGGAAGTTACTGCTTATATTCCTGGAGAAGGACATAACTTGCAAGAACATAGTGTGGTTCTAATTCGTGGTGGACGTGTTAAAGACTTAATCGGTGTTCGTTATCATATTGTTCGTGGTACAATGGATACTGCTGGAGTTGATAAAAGACGTCAAGGTCGTTCTAAATATGGAACAAAAAAACCAAAAGATAAAAAATAATAAAAATTTAAAAAAGATTCAAAGTAATGAAAGGAGGATATTATGCGTAAAAGACGTGCCGTTAAAAGAGATGTTTTACCAGATCCCATATACAATTCAAAATTAGTTACAAAATTAATTAATACTATCATGAATGATGGTAAAAAAGGTGTAGCTCAAAGAATTTTATATGATGCGTTTGATATTATCAAAACCAAAACTGGTCAAGATCCAAATGAAGTATTTGAAAAAGCAATTGCTAATATCCAACCCGCTTTAGAGGTTAAATCTCGTCGTGTTGGTGGAGCAAACTATCAAGTACCAATTGAAGTTCGTCCTGACCGTGCTCGTGCTTTAGCACTACGTTGGTTAGTTCAATATGCTAAAGGTAGAGGCGGACATTCAATGGCTGAAAATTTAGCAAATGAAATTATTGATGCATCTAATGGTGTAGGTGCAGCTGTTAAAAAGAGAGAAGATACACATAGAATGGCAGAAGCTAATAAGGCTTTCGCACATTATCGTTGGTAATAAATTAAATATTGAAAGGAAAAAAATATGGCTCGTGAATATAGTTTAGAGAAAACTCGTAACTTTGGAATTATGGCACATATTGATGCAGGTAAAACTACTTGTACAGAACGTGTTTTATTCCATACTGGAAAAATTCACAAAATTGGAGAAACACATGATGGTGCTTCACAAATGGACTGGATGGCTCAAGAACAAGAACGTGGTATAACCATTACTTCAGCAGCAACGACAGCTTTTTGGAAAGATCACCGACTTAACATTATTGATACTCCAGGTCACGTAGACTTTACTGTAGAGGTTTCAAGATCACTTCGTGTACTAGACGGAGCAGTGGCTCTTTTAGACTCACAAGCTGGAGTTGAGCCACAAACAGAAACAGTTTGGCGTCAAGCTAGTGAATTTAAAGTTCCTCGTTTAATTTTCTGTAATAAGATGGATAAAATGGGAGCTAGCTTTGAATTTAGCTTAGGAACAATTGAAAGTCGTTTAGGTGTTAATGCTAAACCAATCGAATGGCCAATCGGTGCCGAAAGTGAATTTAATGGTGTTATTGATTTAGTTACTAGAACAGCATATCATTATGATGGTAAACCAGAGGAAGAACCAACTATTATTGATATTCCTAGTGATTTAGTTGATTTAGTTGAAGAAAAGAGAACAGAGTTAATTGAAGCTGTTGCTGAATTTGATGATGAATTAATGAATAAATACTTAGAGGGTGAAGAAGTTTCTATTGATTTAATTAAAAAAGCCATCAGAAAAGGAACACTACAGGCTGAGTTCTTCCCTGTACTTTGTGGTACAGCTTTAGGAAATATGGGTGTTAAATTATTGCTTGATGCTGTTATTGATTATTTACCATCACCAACTGATATCGCATCTATTAAGGGTGTTGATATGGATGGAAATGAAATAGAAAGACATCCATCTGATACAGAACCTTTTGCAGCATTAGCGTTTAAGGTTATGACTGATCCATTTGTTGGAAGATTAACATTCTTTAGAGTTTATTCAGGACACTTAAGCAGTGGTTCGTATGTTTTAAACTCAACTAAGGGTGAAAAGGAAAGAATTGGTCGTTTACTTCAAATGCATGCTAATACGCGTACAGAGATTAGTGATGCTTATGCTGGAGATATTGGGGCAGCTGTTGGTCTTAAAAATACAACAACAGGTGATACTTTATGTGATGAGAAAAAACCATGCATTCTAGAATCTATGGAATTCCCAGAACCAGTTATTGAGCTTGCTGTTGAACCAAAATCAAAAGCTGATCAGGATAAAATGGCAACAGCTTTACAAAAATTAGCTGAGGAAGACCCAACATTTAGAGCTAGTACAAATCATGAAACCGGTCAAACAATTATTGCTGGTATGGGTGAATTACACCTTGATATCATTGTTGACCGTATGAAAAGAGAATTTAATGTTGAAGCTAATATTGGTCAACCACAAGTTTCTTATCGTGAAACAATTACACAAGCAGCAGATTGTGAAGGTAAATATATTAAACAATCTGGTGGTCGTGGACAATATGGTCACGTATGGATTAAATTTGAACCAAATCCTGATAAAGGATATGAATTCGTTGATGCCGTTGTTGGTGGTGTTGTTCCTCGTGAATACATTCCAGTAACTGACAAAGGTTTACAAGATGCTTTAAAAACTGGTGTTTTAGCAGGTTATCCAATGGTTGATGTTAAAGCAACATTATTTGATGGTTCATATCATGATGTTGACTCATCAGAAATGGCATTCAAAATTGCCGCTTCATTAGCTTTAAAGGAAGCTAAAAACAAATGTAAACCAGTTTTACTTGAACCAATCATGAAAGTACAAGTAATCGTTCCAGATGAATATCTAGGAAACGTTATGGGTGATATTACATCACGTCGTGGGCGTCCACTAGGTCAAGAATCTCGTGGAAATGCTTTAGCAATTGATGCAATGGTACCACTTTCAGAAATGTTTGGTTATGCAACTTCTTTAAGAAGTAATACGCAAGGACGTGGAAACTTTACAATGGTATTTGACCATTATGAAGAAGTTCCAAGAAATATTGCTGAAGAAATTATCAAAAAAAATGGTGGTAATTAATTATCATGGATAAACAAAATGCTACAAAGCCACGTGTTAACATTGGTACAATTGGATACATAGACAATGGTAAAACTACTTTAACAGAGGCAATTAGCAAGTATTTATCTGAAAAAGGCCAAAAAAGTTTTGATGAATTATGCAGCCTTGATACTTCGGCTAAATCTCATGATATTGCTTTAGAAGAAACAGCTTATAAGCAAAATAATAGGAAAATTCTAATAAAAAAGTTGATATTATTATCAATACTTTCCTATAATTTAGAAAAAAGTGCTGAAAATAATGATAATAATACAAAAAGATTTTATGCTTCAATCAAAAGAAGAAAAGACAAAAATAGTGTCAAACTAAGGGAAAATACTTGCTATTTTTCCCTTGTTGATATAAAATAATAATTGTAAGTAAATAAAAGGAGGAAATTTAAAATGGCAAAACAAAAATTTGATCGTTCAAAACCACATGTTAACATTGGTACAATTGGACACGTAGACCATGGTAAAACTACTTTAACAGCAGCTATTACTAATGTTCTATCTAAAAAAGGATTTGCAGATTTCGTTGATTATGCAAATATCGATAAAGCTCCAGAAGAAAGAGAAAGAGGTATTACAATTAATACTTCACATGTTGAGTATCAAACTGAGAAAAGACATTATGCGCACGTAGACTGTCCTGGGCATGCTGACTATGTAAAAAACATGATTACTGGTGCAGCTCAAATGGATGGTGCAATCTTAGTTATTGCAGCAACTGATGGACCTATGGCACAAACTCGTGAACATATCTTATTATCTCGTCAAGTTGGTGTTCCTCGTATGGTTGTATTCATGAATAAATGTGATATGGTTGATGATGAGGAATTATTAGATTTAGTAGAAATGGAAATTCGCGAATTATTAAACGAATATGGATTTGAAGGTGATGACACTCCAATTATCCGTGGTTCTGCATTAAAAGCTCTTGAAGGAGATGCTAAGTATGAACAAGCAGTTATGGATTTAATGGATGCTGTTGATACTTGGATTGATACTCCAGCACGTGATACTGATAAACCTTTCTTAATGCCAGTAGAAGATGTATTTACAATCACTGGTCGTGGAACTGTTGTTACAGGGCGTGTTGAAAGAGGTCAATTAAAACTTAATGATGAAGTTGAAATTGTTGGTCTTAGAGAAACTAAGAAAACTGTTGTTACAGGAATTGAAATGTTTAGAAAACAATTAGACTATACTGAAGCAGGAGATAATGCTGGTGTATTATTACGTGGTATTGCTCGTGAAGATGTTGAACGTGGTCAAGTATTAGCTAAACCAGGAACTGTTACTCCACATACTAAATTCAAAGCTCAAGTTTATGTGCTTAGCAAAGAAGAAGGTGGAAGACATACCCCATTCTTCAGCAATTATCGTCCACAATTCTATTTCCGTACTACAGATGTTACTGGTGTTATTGAATTACCAGAAGGTGTAGAAATGGTTATGCCTGGAGATAATATTGAAATGACAGTTGAATTAATTGCTCCTATCGCTATCGAAAATGGGACTAAGTTCTCTATTCGTGAAGGTGGTAGAACTGTTGGTGCTGGTAACGTTTCAGAAGTTATTAAATAATTAATATAAACAAAAAACAAGGAATAGTTTTTATTGCTTGTTTTTTTGCATAAATTGAGGAGGTTAAAATGCAATATAAAAGAGTATTATTAAAATTAAGTGGAGAATCTTTATCTGGGGATGACAATAAAGGCATTAATTTTGAAAAAGTTTTAGAAATTTGTGATGAAATTAAAGATGCCGTTTCAAAAACGGGCATTGAATTAGGAATTGTTGTTGGTGGTGGAAATTTTTGGCGTGGTCGTAGTAATCAGCATATGGATAGATGCACTTCTGACTATATTGGCATGTTAGCAACAACAATGAATGCTTTAGCTATAAATGATGCTTTTAAACAATTAGGGCAAGATTCAAGAGTACAAACTGGTATTGAAATGCGCCAAATATCCGAATTTTATATTAAAAATAGAGCAGATAGACATATGCAAAAGGGTAGAATTGTTATTTTCGGTTGTGGAACAGGTAGCCCATTTTTTTCGACTGATACAGCAGCTTCTTTAAGAGCAGCTGAAATTAATGCGGACATTTTGCTTAAAGCAACTAATGTTGATGGTATCTATGATTTTGATCCTAAAAAAAATAAAGATGCTAAAAAATTAGATGAATTGTCCTATATTGATGTTTTAAATAAGAAAATAAAGGTTATGGATGCAACAGCAATAAGCTTGTGTATGGATCAAGAAATTCCTATTATTGTATATAATCTAAATAATAAAGGCGATTTTTTAAAAATATTAAATGGTGAAAAAATTGGCACCATTGTAAAATAACTTGTTATATTTTTAAATCTTTAGGTCATACTATAAATGCCAAAATATAGTATGAAAGATGGTGAGTTTTTTGAAAAAAATAATTACATTTTTAATTCTTGTTTTATGCATACCACTAACAGTACATGCTTTAGAAATAGATAAAGATTTAAATAGTGGAATCATTTTATCTAGTGATGATGAAATAGTTCCACAGGATACAGTTTTGAGTGTTAAAAATACTAGTAACAGTGGTATTGCTTCACTGGCTAAAAACTTTGGTTTTACTAATTATAAAGCCTATAGTATTTCGTTATTGAATGAAGCTACAAGAATTATTCCTAATGGAGAGGTTACATTATCATTCCCTATACCAAGTAATTACAGTTTAAATATGTCTAAACAGTTGTATGTTCTTAAATTAGGAAATAATAACATTGACACTGTTTATACTATGAATTCAGAAACAGTTGGATTATATGAGGATTTAACGATTGAAAATGGTCACGCAATAATAATGACAAGTGATTTTAGCTTAGATAATGATATTATTTATTTGGTTGGTACAACGGCATTAAATAATACTAATAGACAAGTTACAACAACCCATATTGATAATCCTAATACTATTGATAATAATTTTTCTGTCTTATTAGTTATTAGTATTATTGCTATAGGTGGGATTATGTTATTAATCACAAAGTTATATTTGGACAATAAAAATTGATATGTTTTTTCATATCAATTTTTATTATCTTCTTAAAATTCTTCCTAGTGGTCTTGCATTGCGATAAATAAAATATAGAGAATTGTTTGTTATTAATTCTAAATCGCCAATATACTCATTAATATAAGCACCAAAATTTAATTTAAACTGTGTTAATCCTTTTAGATTATCATCAACTAAAATGTTTGGTAATCCACCAATATTAAATTTTTTATATCCTTCTTTAGCATATTTTTCAATTAGTTTCCAAATAAGTAAGTGTTTAGAATTAAATCTTTTATATTTTGGATCATGGCCATCCATCATCATATAAATAGTATCATCATATTTAATAGTTAATATAGAAGCGACAACTACACCATTAGGATTATTACTCATAATATTAGTGGCATTAATTAAATTGGCTCTATATTCGCTAGCTTGATTTTCAAGAGAAATTTTTTTAGCAATACTTCGTTTTGAATTATAATTTTTAGTCATAATGACATCATGATTAAATTTCTCACTTTCTTGAACTTTTAGCTGATATTTTAACTGTAAATTTTTAAGAAAATGATTTATATCTAATTTAGCATAATAAAAATCAATTTTATTACTTTTATTAAAGAAAAAATAGCAATCTTCATAATATCGTAAATCACGTGGATATTTATTTTGTGTTTCTAAATATAGATATTTTAAAGAACTCTGATTACCTTTATAGATTGTGATACCATTTCGATCAGCACTTCTTATTTTTGTACGATATTCTTTTTTTATATTAGCAAATATTTCATAATATGGCTTGTTAAGATCGATAATTGCTTCATATCTTGGTTTTAAAGATTCAAAACCATTATTATAACCTAAATGATAATATCCTAATTTTTTTAAGGAACTAAATATATTATCAAAGTTTGGATTAGTATAAATAATCTCTTTATTAGAATTATATATATTTTTAATAATTAATGGATTTATTTTAACAGCTATAACATTTAGTTTGCCCAAAAAACTTTTAATACCATTAGTAAATTCTTTTAGTATATTTGTATTGCTATAGTCCAATAAGAAACCTCTAGGTGCATAGGCATATTTAAACCCATCTAATTTCTCTATTAAAAAAATCGAGGCAGCTATAACTTGATTATTATCAATAAGTCCTAAAAAAATACTTTCAAAATTTTGTTTATTCATAATAAAAGCATATTCTTTGGTTTGATAGATAGATTTTTGCTCATAATTATTTGCAAATTCTGTAAATTCTTCATTAGTTAATTGTTTTATGATCATGTTATCATCCTCCACAACACGAATTATATCATTATAACATACCTTATTAAAAAAATCAAAAACCATATAGCAATCGGCCTAAAAAATGTTAATTGCTAATTTTTTAAGCGATCCCTTATTTTAGTTGACATTAAATTAAAAATATGTTATATATAGTTAGAAGGGAAGTGTTAAAAGTGAATTCAAAGGAAATGACTACTAATGCATTTTTAAATACTGTAAGCGTTTGTGTAGATGAATGGGTAGCTGAATCAAATATAAATTTTGAATCTATTTGTTATTCAATATTTTTATGTATTGATGGTAGCGTAGGTGGTCTACCAGGTTTTATATTAACAAAAAAAGGAGATAAAACAGATATAGGAGGGGGCCTTGCTTCTAGAATTTTACAAAATAATGAGACTATTGAAAATAATTTAAGCAAAGGCAATATATCTTTAGAAGAATTCGATTTTTTAAAGAAGATTGAATTGCTTAAACAAGAATGTGATGATGAATATTGCCAAACTAATCCTGGAGAAGTAGTGAATAAAATATTTGAAATAATAGACAAAGAATATGATTTATGTCCATACATAGAAGATGAAGACAAAGATATTTATCAAGAAGAAGCAAGTTTTTTCTTAGATAAAGCTAATATAGCAGGCGATTTAGCACAAAATTGGAGGCAAGTGTTAGAAAATAAAAAGCAAAATTTTAGGCATCGTTAAAATTATATAATAGATAGAAAACTTTGATGATAGACCAATTTAATATTGGTTTTTTCGTTTGTTATAATTTTTAAAATAAATTTTGATTATGGCATTATAAATTAATTATTTTAATAGTAAAAATAGTTAAATAAAAAAGAGTTTTTAACTCTTAATTATCACGTTTTTGGTAACTATTACACATAGTTGCTTCTTTTTCATGGTCATGACCACAATTACAAACCTCAATTTTTTCTAATGAACAGCAATTATCATGGCAATCACAAAATTTGCAATCATGAACTTCACAACCAATTTCTTGTTTGTTAGTGTTTTTTTCTTTTTCCAATTTAATCACCCATTGATATTATTCTCTTGAATAAATTTTTTATTCATAAAAATAGTTTTTGCTAATAGTATTAACTAGGTGAAGAAAATGGACAAGATAAAAATTGGAATACCACGAGCCTTACATTATTATTATTTAGGTAATCTTTGGAAAAATTATTTTGAAAATATTAATTGTGAGGTCATAGTTAGTCCGCCAACTAATCGTGATATTATTAATAACGGTATTAAGTACGCAAATGATGAAATGTGTTTAGCTTTAAAAATTTATTTAGGTCATATCGCTTATTTAAAAGATAAATGTGATTATATTTTAGTACCTAGAATTGATAAGTATGACGTTAATAATCAAACTTGCACCAATTTTTTGGCTATTTATGATATTGTTAATAATTTATTTAATTGCAAATTATTAAATTATAATATTGATGTTAAAAATAAAGAAAATGATTTTGTGGGCTTAGTTGAAATTGGTCAAGTATTTGGCTTATCAACAAGTCAGGCAATTAGGGCTTATAATAAAGCATTAGATAGTGCTGATAAAATTAAAAGTAAAGACATAATTATTAATACTAAAAAGTTGGAGAGTCATGATTTAAAAGTTTTATTAGTAAGTCATCCATATGTTATTTATGACCAATATTTTGGTATGCCAATTATTAAAATGTTAAAAAATTTTAATGCTGAAATAATTTATAGTGATAAATTTGATGATAAACGTACTAATTCTTTAGCGTCCAAAATATCCAATACGCTTTATTGGAAATTTAGTCGCGATGAACTAGGTTCAATAGAGTTAGTAAAAAAATTAGTAGATGGGGTGATTTTTATATCTTCATTTCCTTGTGGACCGGATTCTTTAGCAAATGAGCTAGCGATGCGTCGAATTGATTTGCCTTATTTAAATATCATTATTGATGATATTGATGCTTTAACAGGAATAGAAACTCGTATAGAAAGTTTTGTTGACATACTCAATGCCAAAAAACAATCAAAGCGATAAAAAAATATTGTCATTCCCACATATGGGAAATTATTATATTCCTGTTAAATATTTATTTAAACATATTTTTAGCTGTGAAATTATGTCGCCACCTAATATTACAACTAAAACAATTGAATTAGGCAGTAAGTATAGTCCTGAATTTGTGTGTACACCTTTTAAATATACATTGGGAACATTTATTGAATCATTAGAACGTGGCGCTAATGTTTTAGTTCAAGCAGGTGGTGGATGCCGATATGGTTATTATAGTGAATTGCAAGAACAAATATTAAAAGATTTAGGATATGAATTTACTTTTGTTAATTTTGTAACAGCAGGTAATAGAAATATTAAAAATATTTTAAATGAAATTAGAAAGTTTGAACCCAAATTTAAAAAAATAAGAGCTTTATATTATCTTTTTATAACTTCTAAAATGATTAAGTATATGGATAATATTGATCATTATATTAGAGCCAATATTGGCTTTGAAGTTGAAAAGGATAGCTTTATTAAATTAAATAATCGTATGTTAAGAGATTTTAGTAAGGTAAAATCTTATTATCAACTTAGAAAATTATATAAAAGTTATTTTATGAAATTTAAAGAATTAAAAGTTAATAAGCCTGATAATTGTTTAAAGGTGGGTATTATTGGTGAGTTGTATACAGTTATGGAACCATTTGCTAATTATTATTTAGAACGCGAATTGGCTAGTTATAATATTGAGATAAAGCGTTATACTAATGCCCACTATCTTGTTTTTGAAAAAACTAAGGAAGTTAAGAAATATTTAAAATATGCTAGTGAATATATAAAATATCGAATGGGAGCTGATGCTCACGACAATATTGGAAGAACTAAATATCTTTGTACACACGGTTTTGATGGGATTATTCATATTAAATCGTCATTTTGTACTCCTGAAATAGGTGCGATGCCAATAATTAATAAAATATGTAAGCAATATAATGTACCAGTTATTTATTTCAGTTTTGATGCTAATACATCAGAGGTAGGAATAAAAACACGCATTGAAGCTTTTTACGATATGATTGAAATGAGGAGGGAAAAATGAAAGAATGTTATTTAGGTGTGGATATAGGTTCTATTTCTACTAAAGGTGTCATTATTGATAATGACAACAAGATTATTAAATCTCTTTATATTTGGACAGAAGGAAATCCTGTAAATGCTGTAAAAAGATTAATTGGTGAATTAAAAAAGAATTTGCCTAAATCGATTATAATTAAAGGTATTGGGACCACTGGTAGTGCAAGAAAGTTAATTGGTCTTATGTTAGATGCCAATATTGTTAAAAATGAAATTACAGCTCATGCTGTTGGTACTTTATCACGTATTCCTAATGTTAGAACAATTTTGGAGATTGGTGGTCAAGATTCAAAAATAATTTTACTTGATAATGGAATTATTACGGATTATTCTATGAATACACTTTGTGCAGCTGGGACAGGTTCATTTTTATCAAGCCAAGCTAAAAGATTAGGAGTGGATGTTGAAGAATTTGGCGAACTTGCACTTAAAAGTGAAAATCCAGTTAAAATTGCGGCTCGTTGTACTGTATTTGCTGAATCTGATTTAATTCATAAAGCTCAAATTGGTTATGATAAAAAGGATATTATTGCGGGATTGTGTCGTAGTGTTGTTATTAATTATTTAAATAATGTTGGTAAGGGTAAAAAAATTAAAGGACCAATTGTTTTTCAAGGTGGTGTGAGTAAGAATAAGGGAGTTTTAAAATATTTTAAAGAGATTTTGAATGAAGATGTTATAGTTGACGACGATAGTCATTTAATGGGGGCTTTAGGTATTGCGATACTATCGAAAAAATATAAAACTAATAAAACTTATAATTTAGATATTAATAATATTTCTTTTGAAACGATTGGTAGTGAGTGTAAAGGTTGTGCTAATAACTGTGAGGTTTTAAAAATATATAAAGATAAAGTATTAATTGACTCTTTTGGTAATAAATGTCCAAAGGGTGCTGTCAAATCATAAAAAAATTATTGACTTTACTAAAACTTTAGTGTATAAATGGAATTAACAAAAAGGAAGTGGATTATGCATCAGAATCTTGTAATTGTTGAATCACCTAGTAAATCAAAAACAATTGAGAAATATTTAGGTAAAGATTATAAAGTAGTATCTAGCAAAGGTCATATTAGAGATTTATCAACTAAGGGTAAGTATGGGCTTGGTATTGATGTTGAAAGTGATTTTAAACCGGATTATGTGACTATTAAAGGTAAAAAAGCCGTTATTACAGATTTAAAAAAGGATGTTAAAAATGCTGATTTTGTCTATTTGGCTACTGACCCCGATCGTGAGGGGGAAGCAATTTCATGGCATTTATATGATTGTTTAGGTCTAAATACGGATAATTATGAACGTGTTGTTTTTAATGAGATAACAAAAAATGCTGTCTTAGAAGCTTTTAAGCATTCACGAAAAATTGATCAAAATTTGGTTAATTCGCAAGAAACGAGAAGAATGTTAGATAGAATTATTGGCTTTAGGTTAAGCAAATTAATGCAAGCTAAAACATCAGGATCTAGTGCTGGTCGAGTACAGAGTGTTGCGCTAAAGCTTATTGTTGATAGGGAAAGAGAAATAGAAAGTTTTAAACCAGAAGAATATTGGAAGATAAGTGCTAATTTTGAGGATTTTAAAGCCGATTTAGATAAATATAATCATAAAGATATTGAATTAAAAAATGAAAAAGATGCCAATAAAGTTTTAAAGGATTTAACTAATGAATTTCAAATAAGTAGTATTGATACAAAAAGTAAAAATAGAAAATCGCCAGCACCATTTATAACTAGTACTTTACAACAGGTAGCTTCAAATAAACTGAATATGAGTGCTAAAAAGACGATGTCGATTGCTCAGAAGTTATATGAAGGTATTGAACTTGAAAATGAAACAGTTGGTTTAATTACCTATATGCGTACTGATTCAATTCGCTTATCTAATGAATTTATTTCTGCTACTCAAAGTTATATTAAAAAGGAATTTGGCGATGATTATGTTGGAAGTGTAAAAGTTTCTAAAAAAACAGAAAATGTTCAAGATGCTCATGAGGCGATTCGACCTTCTAGTATTGAAAGAACACCTTTAAAAGTTAAGCCATATCTGACAGCTGATGAGTATAAATTATATCGTTTAATTTACAATCGTGCTTTGGCTTCTTTAATGAAAGATGCTAAAACAGATAATACAGTTGTTATATTAGATAATAATAATTATCAGTTTAAAACAACAGGTCAAATTTTGACATTTGATGGTTATTTAAAAGTATATGGCGATTATGAGGATACGACTAATGAAGATTTGCCTAAATTAAAAGAAAAAGAAGTTTTATTAACTAATGATATTACGACTGAACAACATTTTACAAAACCACCAGCTAGGTATAGTGAAGCTAAGTTAATTAAAGAATTAGAGGAACTGGGAATTGGTAGACCAAGTACTTATGCTACAATCATGGATACAATAAAAACTCGTGGTTATGTTAATATTGAAGAAAAACGATTTATTCCGACAGATATTGGAATTGAAATAACCGATAAACTTCAAGAATGTTTTAGTCATATTATAAACGTTAAATATACGGCTAATATGGAATCTGATTTGGATAAAATAGCTGAAGGAGATATTAATTGGGTTAAAGTATTAAGGCAATTTTATGATGAGTTTGAGCCTTCCGTTAAAGAGGCATTTACCAAAATGACTAAAAAGCCTCCAGAGGAAACCGGGGAGTTATGCCCTAATTGTGGTAATGCTTTAGTTATAAGAAAAGGACGCTATGGCTCTTTTACAGCTTGTAGTAATTATCCTGAATGTAAATATATTAAGGCGGAACAAAAAGAGCTTATAGAAGTCTGTGATTGCCCAAATTGTGATGGAAAAATTATTGAAAGAAAAAGTAAACGTGGAAAATTATTTTATGGCTGTAATAATTATCCAAAATGTAAAACAGCTTATTGGGATAAACCCATTGGTGAAATGTGTCCAAAATGTAATAGTATGTTGACAATAAAAAAAGATCAGGTTAAGTGTAGTAGTTGTGATTATATAAAGGAATAATGTATAATTGTTTCTTTTTTTATTGAAATTTTTAAAATATTATGTTATGTTTGATATAGTAGTATGATATAAGATTGTGAGGTGTATTAAAAAATATGAATAATAATGAACAAGTAAATCAAGATTTATTTGATATATTAGAAAGTCATCATCAGGATGTTCATAATAAACAAGTACTTGATAAATATGAACTTGCAAAAAAAGAGTGTTCAAAACTAATAAAAGCTAAACTTAGTATTAGTAAAAAACAAGTTGCAAAAGTTGTTGGGTTAGCACTTGGAACGGTTGTTGTTTTTTCAGGATTTATGAATTTTATAAGGATTAATAATATTGAAAAGTCATTGAATAATGATACTACAGTTGTAGAGGAAGACACATCTGTTAATGAAGATACAGTTGTATCTACTCCAGATATAGTATTTTATGATACGGAAATAGAAAAACCAATTGAAGATAAATCTCCAGAATTACCTAAAATTGAATTATTTGATGTAGGCAATAATAAATATATAGACTATGTTTATAATTATATGGATACTAGTGAGTATGAGCTTTTTGAAGAAAGTTCTTCTATTTATAAAGTACCTTCACAAATTATGGTAGCTATCGGTATGCAAGAGGCGGCTTTAAATCATAATGAATGTTTACCTAATGGTAAATATTATAATGGCTGTGCGATTGGAATATTACAATTAGAACAAAACTGTAATAATGCCGTAAGTGCCTATAATTATCTGTCTAATTTCGAGGAAGATGTTAGATATACTGATGAAGAATTGTGTAATATAGAGAATAATATCCAAGTGGGTTGTATGAGATTTCAGCAAGCAATTGAAAAATATGAAGGCAATGTCTATGTCGCGATTCAAGCTCATAATTATGGTCAAATAATGATGGATAAAGCTTTAAATTGTGCCGCCTTAGAAAAAGGCGTAGAAGTAACAGAATTATTAAATGATTATCAGGATTTAACTTGGTTAAAATATGTTAAGGATATTCATAATAATCCTAAAAAATATTTAGAGTCTTGGCAGTATGATACTTATGGTAGTGGGGATTATTTATCGAGAATTTTAAGTTATTGTCCTACTGATAAAGTTACTTATCAATATAATGGAAATGAAGTTACATTTGATTTAAGATATGGCATTAGTGAAATAGTAAATAATAAATATAAGTGATTAAATTAACAATTGAATAAATTGTTTTTTTTATTGAATTTTATAACGTTTACTTTTTTTACAATTTTTGTTATATTTAATGATAGATGGAAGTGGTATTATGAAGAAGGTATGTAATTTTATTTGTAAGTATAAATATCAAGCTTTATTAGTACTCTTATATTTAGTATTATTTTATCAAATGCAAAATGTCTTTTTTTATGGTGATGATTATGAAATATTATATCCATATCATAATTCACATGATTTTTTTAATGTTTTAAATTTTGTTATGAATAAAATGCATTATTTTTGGTATGAATGGTCTGGGAGAATTGCAGTTCATTTTACGGCTACTTTTGGTTCGTCAATGTTTGGAATTTCTTTTTTTAAATTTTTAAATCCTATAATGATTTTTACTTTTTGTTATTTGTTGACTAAAATATTTTCTTTGTTTAAAGATTGTAATTTTTATAAAGTTTTGACTGTTATATCATTATGTGTTATCGGTTTAAATATTAGTATTTCTCGAGATACTTTATATTGGCTATCATCAACTATACCATATATTTGGTTTTTTAATTTAACATTATTAACTATATATATAGTATATAAGAATTACTTGTTGGGTAATAATATATCTAAGGGGCATTTTTTAATTTTAGTTTTAATTTGTATTACGCAAACGTTTGCTTTAGAACAAATTACTTTTATTTTATTATCATTTTTTTCAGTTATGCTATTTTTTGCTGATAAAACTAAAATTAATCGTAAACAATTGTTTATATTGTTATGCTTAACAATTATTAGTTTTTTAATAGTATCGTTTTGTCCGGGAAATATTTCTAGGTCAGATGTTCAAAATACGGAATTAGTTGGTTTTTCTTATTTAGAAATTTTATTAGGAAAATGTTACAAGTTTCTTTGTTATATGTTAGATACTAATTGTTTAGGTAGTTATGTATTAGTATTGAGTATATTAGTTAAAAATGTTTATGATAATAGTTATAAACTAAATAAAACTAGTCTGTCATCAATTATTTTTTATGTTTATTTTATAATTGTTCTATTTAATATATTTTTCCCTAATAGTAACACTTTTTTAAATTTTGCTGATTCAATTGATACATTAGAATTTGGTAGTTTAAATTATATGGCTATTATTTTTCAAATATTTATCTTTAGCTGTTTTTTGCTTAATTTAATATATATGATATTTAAAACCTTAAAAAAAGAAAAACGCTTTTTTCTAAATGCTTTTTTGATTTCGTTAATTTCTTCAATGATGCCAATTTTATGTGTTAGATTTGTTACTCTACGTTATTTTATTTATCCGTTAATAGTAGTAATTATTCTTAGTATTTTATACTATGAATCTAATTTTGAAAATAAGGACTTTAAAATAGAAAATATTATTTTACTTGGTATAAGTTTGGGATTTAAATGGGCAATTATAGTTTGTTTAATAGTAACATTAATACATGTTTTTGTATTTAAGAATGCTAGAATTAAGATATTTGGTTATTTAATTATGATGATTTTATTTTATAATATAATAACAACTTTAGTTGGGTATTATAAAAATGGCATCATTTATCGAAAAAATATTGAATCATTTGTAAATGCAGTTGCTGATAAACCAATATTTTTGGAAGAGGTTCCTTATGAGAATCGATTGTATACATGGCATGCGATTGAACTTGATTATAATCATATAAGGCAATATTATGGCTTTTATTTAGAAGATTTTTATGAAAATTATTATGGAATTAATGTCGAAAATGTTTATATTTATCATAATGTCAATTCTTGCCAAATTAATTATGTTTATTTAGGTAGATATGATTATGACCAATTTTTAAAATATAATTATTCGGTCGAAAGTTGTTAATTTGTATTGTTTTACTTATTTACATTAAATAGAAAATAATATATAATAACATTTAAGTGAAGTGATAATATGACGAATTTTAAATGGAATATGATGGATATAATGGATGATTTTCAGACGGTAAATAATAAAATGGCTCTGCCTAAAAATAGTCGTAATATATCATTGTATTGTGATGTTCGTAGGCTTAAGTCATTATTAAAAAAATATCCTAAAATATATTTAAAAAATTTTGCAAAAGGTTATTATCCACATCTTAAAAGGCAATATGAAAAAATTTTTAATAAAGAATTTGAATATATACTAAATATTATTATTGATAATATTGTAATCTTTAGAAAGTTATTTAGTAAAATTGCTAATGCCGATTTTGATATAAATGTTGAAATACCACTAGATACTATAGCAATAGATAATGAATTAGTTAATTGTTTGAAGTCTTTTTTTGGTAACTATAATCATAATTTGTTACTATATTTTGAACAATTATATAATAATCATAATATTAATATTGAAGATTTTGCCTATGATGAATATGCTGGTGAATGTATTAATATTAGTAGTTTAAATAAGCAATATATAAATATTTATTCAAGAAATATTATTCCATCTATTATTCATGAAGTATCTCATGCCTATGAGTTTCGAATAGAAAAAGATATAAAGTCATGGTTTTATGATATTAATTTATATAATGAGAGTTTTGCTATTATTACGACATTAATTGGTGATGAGTATTTTCAAGGTTCAAATTATTGTTTAAGCGCTATAACTGATAAGGTTTCTTTTTTACAGACTATTTATATTTTAGCAAATAATTTATATTATGAATTAATGCATGGAATGACTAATTTTTCTCTTTCTGATTTTATTTATGCATATGATGCTAATATAGCTATGGCCTTGGCAGAACAATATCAAAACAATCCTAAAGAGGCTAAAAAAAATATTGATTATTATTTAAATAATAGTTCTACTGATTTTTCTAATAAATTATTAAAAAGTATTGATATTGATTTAAATAGGTTATATAGTGGGGATTATTATTTAGAATATTATAAAAGTACAAAAGAAACCGTAAAAAAACTCTATTTATAATTAAATGAGGTGGTATTTAATGGAAAGATATCTGAGTATTGTTTTAAGTGAGGATTGTCATATATCTAAAACTTTAATGGCTGATAATAGTTATGAATTAGATAAATATATTTATGATCATTTTAAAAATTCAGAACAAGTTAGACAGAAATATAGTTTACAAATATCCTCTTTTTTAGATGAAAATAGAAATCTTATTCATAGTATTGAAGATAAAACTAATAAAATGTATCGTGGACAGATTGTTATTTTAAAAGTTAATGAAGATGGAACTTTAAAACGTATTAAAGTTATTTATAAAAGTGATGTAATGCGAATAAAAAATGGACTTTTACTAGATCAGGAATTTATGAGAAAATTTGTTTATAATAATCGAAAATATTTTTCGCAATTTATTTATTATAAAACTAAAAATAATCAAAGCCAAACTTTTTATCAAAAAATGATGAATGAATTTTATAATAAGATTAAGACAGATTGTTCTTTTTTTAAATTTTGTCGTACAATTTTAAAATATGCCGAAGAATATGATGATAAAAATTCAATTAACATCGTTGATAATAAATTAGAAAAAAAGGATAATGTGAATTCGTTAATGTTCCCTAATGATGCTATAGATGATAGTGATGAAACCCCAGATCCTGATTGGGATTTTCATCCTGATTTAGATGAAGTAGCTATGGGGAGGTATCTAGATGATGATACTATCAGTTATAATATAGAAGATGACAGTGATAAAAAAGTAAAAACTAATGTAAAGATTTATAAAAGGGATCCTAATCAGCTTTCATTTTTTGACTAACATATGTAAAGTGCATATGTTTTTTTATGTTAATTTTTTTATTTTATGCTATACTAAAAATGGTGATAGTATGAATATTATTGATATAATAAATAAAAAGAGAAAAGATGGAATTTTAACATTTGAAGAAATCGAATTTGCGATTAATGGTTTCTTAAATGATGAAATTTTAGATTCACAGATGAGTTCTTTATTAATGGCAATGGTTATCAATGGAATGAGTGATCAAGAGACTTTTGATATGACAGATATTATGCTAAAGAGTGGTGATATTGTTGACTTAAGTAGTATTAATGGTATTAAAGTTGATAAGCATTCAACTGGTGGTGTTGGTGATAAAACATCTTTGATTGTTGTGCCTTTAGTCGCTTCATGTGGTGTTAAGGTTGCTAAAATGAGTGGTCGGGGATTAGGTCATACTGGAGGTACTATTGATAAGTTAGAGTCTATTGATGGTTTTAACGTTAATTTGAGTGAAGAGTCTTTTATAAAGCAGGTTAATGAAATAGGTTGTGCTTTAATTAGCCAAACTTTTGAGTTGGCACCAGCTGATAAAAAAATTTATGCATTAAGAGATAAAACGGCAACTGTTGAATCGATTCCTTTAATTGCGGCAAGTATTATGAGTAAAAAATTAGCTAGTGGCGCTGATAAAATTGTCATTGATGTTAAAGTTGGCGAAGATGCTTTCATGAAAGAGATTGATAGCGCTAGAGAATTAGCCAAATTGATGGTTAAGATTGGGAAAAATAAAGGCAAAGAGGTAGTTTGCGTTTTAACCAATATGGAACAACCTTTAGGTAATCACATTGGCAATGCTTTAGAAGTTCATGAAGCTATAAAAACATTAAACAACGATGGTCCTAAAGATTTAGTTAGTGTTGTTATGACTTTGGCAAGTATTATGGTTAGTTTAGGAAAAAGTATTTCTATTGAAGACGCTAAAACAGAGGTAGAAGAAAATTTAAGAAATGGTAAGGCTTATCAAAAATTTAAAGATATGGTTGCTTATCAACAAGGAAATATCGAAAATATACCTGTTTCAAAGCATGTCTTTTCTATAAAAAGTTCCAAAACTGGTTTTATTACGGAAATAAATGCTTATAGATTGGGCATGATAGAACGTAGTATGAATGCTAACCGTTTTAATCAAGATGGATTAATTGATGCAACAGTTGGTTTTGTTTTAAATAAAAAAATTGGCGATTATGTTTTAGAGAATGAAGAACTTTTAAAGGTATATTTAAATACTAATGATGTAAATGTTAAAGAGGTTTTGGATTGTTTTGAAATTAAAGATAATTTGGCTCAGGAATTACCTTTAATATACGAGATTATAAAATAAAACTTAAGTTAGACTTAAGTTTTTATGTCAAAATTTGTCAACAAAAGACAAATCTCTTGAATACAATTTGAATATATTATATTATAAAAATAGGGAGCGTGATAAGATGATATATCCTTCAATTGATAAATTGTTGAACAAAGTTGGTTCAAAGTATTTATTAGTAAATATTGTTGCTAAAAGAGTAAAAGAAATGGAAGAAACTAATCATTATCAATTAAAAGAAAAAGAATATATGTCAAAGAAAAATATTGGTAAAGCATTAGAAGAAATATCTAAAGATTTAATTCATTTAGATTAAATTTTTAATTTTGAATCATAGATTGTATCTACGATTTTTTTATTGTAATAATATCGCCTATTTTATAATCAACCAAATTTGCGCTGAATTCATAAGTATAGAAAACATTTTTTTTAGGTAAGATAATTTTCCATGGTTTTAAATTTTTTATGACATAAATTACAGTGTTGTTAATATCAGTCATAACAATATCGATATTTTGTTTCATGAAAAAGGTATGAATACTATTACATTTAGGAAAACAAAGTGCATAATCAATTTTTTCTTTTTTAAACATAAGACCTAGTAACCGGGTTTTAAAATTCTTACACATTATAATATTTATTTCCATATTATTCCAAATAATTTTCATAACCTCACCAAATAGAATATAACACAAAAAAAATAGTTTGACAAATACTAAAAAAAAGTATAAACTTATTTTAGATATAAGTGATGGAGGTTAAGACATATGAAGATGAATAATAGAGGTCAAGCATTAGTTGAATACATTTTAATTATCGCGGTAATTAGTGTTGTTGTTGTAAGTATTGTTAAATTATTAGGCGGATATTTACAAGATTCGATGACTAAGTCTTCTTGTGCTTTAGTTGATAAAGTTTATGTTGAAGGTAGCAAACCTGGCGAAGGAACTTGCGTTGATAAATAAATAAAATATCTAAAAAGTGGATTTAAAATTCACTTTTTTTCTTGTTTAAAGACCGATGTTTTGGTATAATTATAATGATTATAGGGTAGGGATTTTATGAAGAATAGTAGGGGTCAAGCATTAGTTGAGTTTATTATTGTTGTTCCAATCTTAATATTTATTATTATGGCTATTATTGATTTTGGAAATATTACTATAAAAAAAATGCGATTAGAAAATAGTTTAGATACGGTTGTGTCTTTGTATCAAAAACAGGATTTTGCATCAATTCAAAATTTAACGCTAAGTGATGATTTTAGTTTTTCATATTCCAAAAACCAAAATATATCAACAATAGTTCTTAAAAAAAATGTTAAAATTTTTACACCATTTTTAAATCTTATTTTAGGTGAAAACTATTTGTTAGAAACTAGTAGGGCTGTTTATGAAAAATAATCATGGACAAACATTAATTCTATTTATATTTATTTTGCCAATTATTATTAGTTTAGTTTTATTACTTATAAATTATAGTTTTTTAAGTAATGAAAAACTAAAACTTACAAATAATGTCAAAATGGCGATAGAATATGGTTTAAAATTGAAATTAGATGATAGTGTTGTTGAAGATGGTTATTTAACTAATACAGAGATAAAAAATAAAATCGAATATTTACTACAACAGAATATATCATATGATACCATGGATATTGCTGTTAATGATACTAATATTATGATTAATGTTACTAAAAGATTTGATAATTTTGTGAAGATATTAAATTTTTTTCCAACTGATATTGAACTTAAATTTTATGGAACTATTAATAATGGTCAAATAATGATTGAGAGGCGATAAATATGGCAGTTAAGCAGGCAGATGTTTTAACAGTTACTTCGGTTAAGGGCGGAACAGGTAAAACAACTAATGTATTAAATATAGCAGGTATTTTAAGTGGTATTGGTAAATCAGTATTAATTATTGATTTAGATTTATATACAGGCGGAGTGGCATGTAGTCTTAATATTGATAATGATAAGGATTTATTTTTACTTGTTAATGATATGAGTAATAATAAATTTGATTATTTAGAAAATTATATTGTTAAATACAATGATAAGATTGATGTCATTCCAGCACCTAAGGATCCACGTGATGCTTCTAAAATTAGCGCAAAATATTTAAATGTTGTTCTTTCTAAAGCTAAAATGAAGTATGATGTTGTTTTGATTGATACTAATCATTTATTAACTGATAATAATTTGGTCATTTTAGATAATAGTGATGTTATTTTATATTTTATTAGTAATGATCCAATTGATTTAAAAAATATGAGATCAATGATATCTATTTTTAAAGATATGGAAGTAGATAATTATCGTATAGTTTTAAACAATTCATTAAATAGAGATAAGAATATGTTTAATAATTATGATATTAAAACAGTTATAAATAATAAAGTTGATTATATTTTACCTTCAGCATTTTATGAAAAAAATATTAATCGTTATGTAATGAAGGGTGAAATTATTACTTTAGATAAAAAGTATATTAGTAATCATAGGAAGGAAATACTTTCTTATCAAATATTTCTAGAAGGATTGTTAAAAAAGAAGGTGAAAAATAATGACTAAAAAAAAATTTGTTGAAGAATTTGATATTGAAATTGAACAACCAAATTTAAAATATGTTAGTGATTATGATACTTTTGAGAATAAAAACCTGTTAGATGAATTAAGAAATAAAATTATTCAAAATCTTATTGATGATAATTTTAAAAATAATGGTTCAATGGATGAGTATGTTAAAAAGGAAATTGATAAGACAATAGCTGGTTATGATTTATCAAATGTTGAAAGAAGTTATATTTATAATTTGATTGATAATGAAATAAATGGGTATGGGCCTATTTCAGAATTATTAGAAGATAAAAGTATTACTGAAATTATGGTTAATGGTATTAATGAAATTTATATTGAAATCGATGGTCGCGTTATCAGAGATGAGAGTGTATCTTTTATAAATGAAGATCATATAATTAGAACTATTCAAAGGATGATTCAACCATTAGGTAGAACAATTGATACTTCTAATCCTATGGTTGATGCGCGTCTTAATGATGGTTCAAGACTTAATGCGGTTATTCCACCATTATCTTTAAATGGGCCGATTTTAACAATTAGAAAGTTTAAGGATGAACTTGCGAATATTGATGATTTTTTACGTAGTGGTGCTTTAACTCCTTATATGGCTAGATTTTTAGAGGCGTGTGTTCAAGCTAAACTTAATATTATTATAAGTGGTGGAACGGGTAGTGGTAAAACAACGCTTTTAAATGTTTTATCTTCATTTATTAATCATGATGAGCGCATTATTACCATTGAAGATGCTGCTGAGTTAAAACTAAAACAACAACATGTAATTTCTTTGGAAACACGCTTGGTTAATTATGAAGGTCAGGGTGAGGTTACAATTCGCGATTTAGTTATTAATTCTCTTCGTATGCGCCCAGATCGAATTATTGTTGGTGAAGTTCGTGGTAAAGAGGCTTTTGATATGTTACAGGCTATGAATACTGGACATAGTGGTAGTTTAACTACTTTGCATGCTAATTCACCGGTTGATGCTTTAAATCGCCTTGAAACAATGATTTTAATGGCTGGAATGGATATACCTATTAAGGCTTTAAGAGAGTATATTGAAAATGCGATTGATATCGTTGTTCATATTGAAAGATTAAACGATGGTAGAAGAAAAATAACAAGTATTTGTGAGATTGTTGGGTTTGATGAGGATACAATTAAATTAAAAGAGATTTTTGAATTTAAGAAAACGGGTCTTTTAAATAATCGTGAGGTTGATGGAGAATTTGTGCGTCACAATTATATTCCTAAAGTGTATAAGGAATTAAAAGCTAAAGGTATTGATACATTAAAGGATATTTTTGAAGTTGGAGAAAAGAATGCATAATTCGAATGGATTGAGTATTGATTCTTCATTAACGCCAACTAATCAAGATATTAATATTATATTTACACCTACTTCCAATGTAGTAAGTTATAAATATCGTATCTTTAAAAATGCTAATGATAATTTAACGACAGCATCAGGAACTTTAGATAATCCAACTATTATCTATAGTGAATATGGAATTAATAATAATCTCCCTAGCAATATTGTTTTAACAGAAACAGGAAATTATCAATTAGAAATAATTACGACCGATTTTAATGGTAATAATCAGATTATTAATAGTGGTATTTATGTTATTGATAAAGAAGCACCAGAAATCGTTTTAAAAAATTATAATAATCATACTGTTGATTATAAAAAGGGCGAAACAGAATTTGATGTTTTAGATGGTGTCACTGTTTTTGATAATTATGATGGTGACATATTAAATAAATTGGTAACTAACTATGATGAATTGGATTTAAGCAAAGAGGGTATTCATGAATTGAATTATCAAGTTGTAGACCAAGCTGGGAATGTATCTATTAAAACACTAAATATAAATGTCTTAAAAAGTGATCTTAGTATTATTCATCTTTGGCAAATTTTAATTTTACTTTGTTTATTACCAATTATTATTTATATATTGATTTATAATCGTTCAACGAGACTAGAAAAGAGATTAACTAAATATAGTGTTGAGCCTATAAAAAAAAATACAGTTTCATTATTTGACCATGTTTTAACTATATATAAGAAAATAATTTTTAATTTGAAATCCATTCTTTTAAAATCAGTTTTTATTTCTAAACATCGTAAAAAATTTGATAAGTATGTTGGAATTGTTGATAATTTTCATAAAGATGGTTTAGAATTTATTTGTAGTAAAATATTAGCTGGGGCTTTAGTGTTAATTTTGGCTATTTTTATTAAAACACTTCAGTTTAAAGTTCTAGCACTAGAGGAAGTTTTTATTCCGATTGTTTTAGGTTATTTATCTTTGAATATTTATTATATATTTAGGTATAAACAATATCGTAGTCATTTAGAAAACGATTTGTTACAAGCTATTATTGTTATGAATAATTCTTTTAAATCAGGAAGAAGTATTACACAAGCGATTGAACTAGTTACTAAAGAGTTGGAGGGTCCAATTGCCGATGAGTTTAAATTGATGCATATGCAACTACAATTTGGTTTATCATTAGATGTTGCTTTTTCTAGGTTTTCTGAACGAATTAAAATTGAAGAAGTTAATTATTTAACAGCTTCTTTAACAATTTTAAATAAAACAGGTGGAAATATTATTAAGGTATTTTCATCAATTGAAAAAACATTATTTAATAAGAAAAAATTAAAGTTGGAGTTAAAATCTTTGACTGGTAGTTCTAGAATTATTATGTATTTATTATCGGGATTACCTATATTTTTGGTTGTGGTAATTGCTATGATAAATCCTAATTATTTCGTAAGTTTATATACGACACCAATTGGATTAATAATTTTGTTAATTTCTTTGATAATTTATATTTCTTATATTATTGTTGTAAGAAAAATTATGAAAGTAGGGATGTAGAAGATGAAAAAAAATGGTTCCTTAATGAGCAGACTGTATCGTAATAAAACATTAGAACAAATAAATACTAAAATTCTAATGTTAGGAAATGCTAAATTTGATGCTGTTACTTTCATGAATTTGCGACTTATTACAACAATCTTGATTTTTATTGTCATTATATATTGGGGGAATTTAAGTTATATTTATGCTCCCTTTATGGCAATTATCTATTATGTATTATTTGAGTATTTATTTTTGAATAATAAATTGAAGCAGAGAGAAAAAAAATTAGATCATGAAGCCTTGACTTTTTTTGAAATATTAACTTTGACATTAGAATCGGGGCGTGATTTAGAAAGTGCGCTTGAAATAACTTGTTTTAATACAAAGTCTGAGTTAAGCGATGAATTTAAAAAAACATTATTTGAAATGAAATTTGGCAAATCTTTAATGGAAGCATTAGAGGATATGAAGTCCAGAATTCCTTCAGAAACGGTTAATAATATTATTTTAAATATTGTTCAAACAAATATTTTTGGTAATAGTATTTTAGATACGATGTATAATCAAATTGAATTTCTAAGAGATAAACAAATATTAGAAATCAAAGAAAAAATTAATAAAATACCTAATAAAGTTAGTATTATATCAGTTATATTTATTGTGCCATTGATTTTATTGTTATTATTAGGTCCATTTTTAATTGAGTTTATAGGTTAAGAACTATTATTAGATTAGTGAATGAAATTTTTTCATTCATTTTTCTTAATATTTTTTTCGTATTTTAAATACGAATTTACTTATCAAGTATTTTATGGTATTATTTAATGAGAAAGTTGTGATATTATGAAATTACCAAATTTATTAGAGGCTAAAAAAAGAAGTAATGAAAAGGTATTAATAAAAACCAATGCTTATATTATAGAAAATAATTTAAAAGAATTAGGATTAGGCAAAAAGTATTATGTTAAGACGTATGGATGTCAAATGAACGAGCACGATACTGAAAATATTAAAGCTATTTTAGAGGATATGAGTTTTAGTGAAGCTTTAGAGATGGAAAATGCTGATTTAATATTATTAAATACTTGCGCTATTAGAGAAAATGCTCATAATAAGGTTTTTGGGATGATAGGTAGAATCAAAAATTTGAAGGAAAAAAATCCTAATTTGTTAATCGGTTTATGTGGTTGTATGGCTCAAGAAGAAATTGTTGTTAAAGAAATATTAGATAAATATCGTTTTTTAGATATTGTTTTTGGAACGCATAATATTTATAATTTACCCAATATTATTGCTCAAACTTTAAAAAGTAAGAAAACAGAAATCGAAGTTTTAAGTTATGAAGGGGATATCGTTGAGAATATGCCTGTAAAAAGAGATAGTAAATATAAGGCTTGGGTTAATATTATGTATGGATGTGATAAATTTTGTACTTATTGTATTGTTCCATACACGAGAGGTAAGCAAAGAAGTAGAAGACCTGAGTATATTATTGATGAAGTTAAAAACTTAGTTAATAATGGTTATAAAGAAGTTACATTATTAGGACAAAATGTTAATGCCTATGGGAAAGATTTAGATATTAATTATAAAATGGAGAATTTATTGGAAGATGTTGCTAAGACGGGAATTGACCGTGTACGATTTGTAACGAGTCATCCTTGGGACTTTACAGATAATATGATTGAAACGATAAAAAATTATCCTAATATTATGCCATACATTCATTTACCTTTACAATCAGGATCTAGTAAAATTTTAAAATTAATGGGTCGACGTTATACAAAAGAATCATATTTAGAATTATATAATAAAATAAAAGAAAATTTGCCATATAGTTCAATTACAACTGATATTATTGTTGGTTTTCCTGGTGAAACTGAAGAAGATTTTTTAGAAACATTAGAAGTTGTTAAGGCTTGTAAATTTGATTCAGCATTTACATTTATATTTTCCCCAAGGATTGGTACACCAGCTGCTAAAATGGAAGATAATGTTTCACTTGAAGAAAAAAGTAATCGTTTGCAACGCTTAAATGATTTAGTTAATAAATTTTCAAAGGAAGCAAATGAAACATATTTAGAAAAGATAGTTCCAGTTTTAATTGAAGGTTATAGTGAAAAAGATAATAATAAATTAATGGGTTATACTGATACGATGAAATTAATTAATGTAGTTGGCAATAAAACTAGTATTGGTAAAATTGTTAATGTCAAGGTTAAAGAAATTAAGACTTGGAGTATGGACGGTGAAATAGTAAATGATCGAGTTTCAATATAGTTTAACTAAGAAAAAACACTTTAAAAGTTTATTAAGAGGTCAACTAAAAACGATATTAGTTTTTTTACTATTATTTACCTTTTGTTATTTTGCAATTAATATGGAGGCCTTTTTGTATAATTTCCCTTATAATACCCCTGTTGTCTTAATTACTTATGTTATATATTTGTTTATTATTTTTGTAATTATGTTTTTAATAAGTCTTATTTATTCATTAGTGATAATTATTATGTTTAAAAAAAATATGGCTTATCGTACTTATGAATATAAAATAAATGATAATAAATTAGTTGAAGAGAAAACCAAGTTTGTTCTTGATTTAAAAGAAATTAAAAATATTAAAATAACAAAAAAAGTGATTAAGCTATTTTCTTTTAGATTAAAACAAATAATAACTTTTGAACGGGCATATTTTGATAATTATGATGATTTTAATAGGCTTAAAGAATTGTTTAAAAAAAGGAAGGATAATTTGGAGGTCATATGAAAAAGTTTTTAACGTTTATTAGTATTTTATTTGTTTTATTACCAATTCGTACTTTAGCAACTTCGGGTTTTTTAAGAAAAGACACAATAAAGGAATGTGAAGGTAATTTGTATGGGCAACATGGTAGTGATAATCACTGGCATATAGCAATTAAAAATGAAAATGGTAGTTATAGTGCTACAGGTGATGTTCTTCCAAATAATCCATGTCCTTTAAATGACGAAAATAATACGAATAGTTCAAATATTGATGATAAAACAGTAGCTATTTCACAAAATAGTGATAGCTCCTTAAAAGTAATAATAATTGGAAATGAGAAAATTGATATTAAAGAAACAATGGAGTATAAGACAACAAAAGAAAAAATAGCATTAAATATTGTGGCAAATAATGAAAATGCTAAAGTAGAATACAATAAAATAGATAATTTGAAATTAGGGAATAATATTGTAAATATTAAAGTAACCGCAATAGATGGTAATATAACAAAATATATTTTAATTATTGTTCGTGAAAAGGCTTTAGATACAAATACAGGTATCGAAGTAAAAATTGCTGGTGAAACTGTAGAATTTGCTGATTATAAATATAATTTAGAGGTAAAGAATAGTACTAATTCTTTAGATATAGATTATACTTTGGATAGCGAAAGTTCTAAAGTTATTATTGAAGGGAATGAAAGATTTGTAACTGGTAAAAATGAAGTTAAAATTATTGTAACAGCTGAGGATGGAACTAAGCAAGAATATATTATTATTGTTACTAAATTAGATTTGTTCAATAGTATTATTAAAATAATTTTAGGTAGTAGTGTAGTTGTCGCAATTATCGCTTTTATAAAAAAAATATTTAGTAAGTAATGTGGTTTTAATAAATGCAAAAGAAAATTAATTTTAAAAAAATAGTTTTATGTTTAATATATATGATGACTATATTATTAACACTATTGTTTTTATATAAAACGAAATTATATGGTTATTTATATCAATTACCTAGTTTTAATATTTCATTTATTATAATAATAACAAGTTTTGTAGTGTATATACTTAACAAAGATATTTTTAAATTTGTAAATAAGAAAAATGCTTTATTGTTTTTAATTCTTGCTTTTTTATTTTTATTTATGTTACCTATAAATGAACTGTATACTTTGTTTTTTAGAAATGGAAGTATTTTGGAATTATTATATTATATTTTATATATTTTGTTATTAGTAATATCTATTATTATTTGTTTGATAAAAGTTTTTGCATTTAAGTTATCTAACCAAGATAGTGATTTCAAAAAAATTATTAAGATAATAAATGTAATTTTTATTATAGTACTAGCAATTTATCTTTTTTCTTCTACAACTGGTTATTATGATGAAGATTTTCCAACAATATGGGAACAAAATATAAATGGGATATCTAATATTCATACTTTTGCTTATACAATTTTAATTATTGTTTTAAAATATATTTTTAATAATCCATATTTTATAATTGTTGTGCAAGTATTATTGTGGTTGTTTGCTTTAAATTATTCATTAAGGATTTTAGTTAGGGAAACAAAAAGTAAAAAAGTTTTAATAATTTTTTCAATAATCCAACTATTACTTTTAGTTGGATTTAAACAGACTGTTTTTTTGTGGAAAGATTCTTTATTTTCAATAGCGCTTTATATAATAGTACTTTCAATTATTGATTGTCTTTCACTTAAAAGTATATTTAAAAATCATACTATTATTTTTACTATTTTTGGAATAATTGTGTCTAATTTTCGAGCCTTTGGTTGGTTATTGATTTTGTTATTCGCTATGATTTCATTATTAGTTTTTTATAAGAATAAATATTTTAGTAAAATAATTGTTTTTTGTGGAACAATTAGTGTTTTATCATATTTTATTTTAAATTTTATATGTTTATCTTTTTTTGATGGTGTCAAGATTTCAAAAAATACCCAATATACAGTTCCTATATACCAGATTGGCTATTTTATAAATAATGGTTATGATTTTAACAATTCAGAAATAGCTTATTTTGAAACATTATATCCAATTGAAGTATGGAAAAATAATTTTGTATTAAATGATGGTGATGCCCTTGCTAGAGCATGGAGAATTCCTAATGATTATATAGATAATTTTTTAACTTTTAAATATCCAAAAACATTATTAATTAATATGCGATTATTCTTAAGTAAACCTATTGTGTATTTAAAATCATTAACTGGCTTATCTAATGTTTTATGGAGAATATCTGATGATAATTATAAAGTTAATTTTAATAGGTTAGATAGTTCTAATAAATTTAAAGGCAATGAATTTTTTGCAACATATTTAGTCCCCTTTATTGGTAAAGATGGTAGTAATTTTAGTTTTAAAGAAAATTACCTATTTACAAAAGTTATTAATAAAATTGAAAATATATTATTTTATAATAGTTTATTATTTAATATTAAAAGTAGAGGTGGCTTTGCTCTTTATATTTTAATAATTTCAGCTATATTATTTATATATAAAAGGGAAGAAAAATATGTTTTGGCCATAGTACCATTATTATTATGGTTAGGAATGCTATTTATTTCGATTCCGAGGAGTTTAACACGATATATCATTATTTTTATAATAAGTTTTCCAATTATTTTTTTATTAGCGTTATGTAAAGATAATAGAATTAATTTAGAAGGAAAATTGAAAGAAAAAAAGAAGGTGTGACTTCTTTTTTACAATGATTCGATTTTTTGTTTAATCGTAATTTCTTTTTCTAATTCTATTTGATGGTATTTAACACCACATTCATCAAACATTCGTTTAGCAGCGATTGTGCTATCAGTATTAGCATATTTATCAGATTCATATATGACTTCTTTAATACCAGATTGAATAATTAATTTGGCACATTCATTACATGGAAATAGGGTAACATATATTTTTGACCCTTTAAAAGCATCTTTATTTCCTTGATAATTTGTAACGGCGTTTAATTCGGCATGGCAAACATACGGATATTTCGTCTTAAGTGGTTCTCCCTCTCTATCCCAAGGGAAAATATCATCATCAAATCCAATTGGTGTTCCATTATAGCCAATTGATAATATACGGTTATCATTGTCAACAATACAAGCACCAACTTGAGTATTAGGATCTTTACTTCGCATAGCTGATAATGCAGCTAAATTCATAAAATATTCGTTCCAAGTCAAATAATTTTCTCGTTTTTTCATTTTTAACACCTCATATAGAGTATAACATTAAAATTTTTAAATTCCTATAACTTTTTAGAAAAAATATGGGAAATAATGTTATTAAATGTTATATTTATTGACAGATACTAAATAAATGATATAATTATTTATGTTATTTTAAAGGAATTTTTAATTTTTTGTTTTATAATATAAATAGATAGAAATTTTTTAATTTTATATAATACAATTAAGAGGAGGTTTAAAATGTTACAGATAAAAAATGTAAAAAAAAGCTATACGACAGGAGACTTTACCCAACATGCTTTAAAAGGTGTTAGTCTTGATTTTCGTAAAAATGAATTTGTTGCAATCCTAGGTCCATCAGGAAGTGGTAAGACAACGTTACTTAACATAATTGGTGGTTTAGATCGTTATGATGCTGGTGATTTGATTATTAATAATAAATCGACTAAAAAATTTAAAGATACGGAATGGGATGCTTATCGTAATAACTGTATTGGTTTTATTTTCCAAAGCTATAATTTAATAAGTCATATTAGTGTTTTAGAAAACGTTGAAATGGGTATGACTTTAAGTGGCGTAAGTTTATCTAAAAGAAAGAAAAAAGCACTAGAGGTTTTAGATAGAGTTGGCTTAAGAGAACATGCCCATAAAAAACCAAATCAATTATCGGGTGGTCAAATGCAAAGGGTTGCAATTGCTAGAGCCTTAGCTAATGATCCTGATATTATTTTGGCTGATGAGCCAACAGGAGCGCTCGATTCTAAAACTAGTGTTCAAATTATGGAACTTATAACGGAAATTGCCAAAGATAAATTAGTAATTATGGTTACACATAATCCTGATTTAGCGAAAGAATATGCAACAAGAATTATTGAACTAAAAGATGGAGAACTTATTAGTGATTCTAATCCAATTAAGGATGAAGAAAAAAGTAAGAAAAAGTTTAATATTAAAAAAACGGCAATGAGCTTTTTGACAGCCCTAAATTTGTCATTTAATAATATTAAGACAAAAAAGGGAAGAACCTTTATAACAGCTTTTGCGTCTAGCATTGGTATTATTGGTATTGCCCTTATTTTAGCTCTATCTAATGGCTTTGATATTCAAATTGATAAATTTGAACGTGATACTTTGTCATCGATGCCAATTATGATATCAAGTCAAGCAATGGAAATGAATGAAGAAAATATGGAGAATATGCATAATATGATGGTGCCAACAGGAGCTGATGCTTATTCTGATGAAAAATATGTATATCCACAAAAACCGATGACAGAAACGATTTTACATAAAAATGATATTACAAATGGGTATGTTGATTATATTGAAAAAATTGATAATGATTTAATATCAGGAATTTCTTATAATCGAGCTACTAGTTTAAATATTATTGGTAATGTTAATGGTACTTATAAGCCAATAGTTGATCAAACTTTTTTTGCCTCTATTCCAAAAAAGTTAGATGAAACATCAACTAGTGGTGTAATTGAAGATAATTATGATATTTTGGCTGGAACGATTCCTAGTAATAAAAATGAATTGATTTTAATTGTTGATAGTAAAAATCGTATATCAACAGAAATATTAAATTATTTTAATTTAGATATTGAACAAGAAAAAATTGATTTTGAAAAGATTATTGGATGTGAATTAAAATTAATTTTAAATAATAATTATTACCGTTCATTAGGTGAATACTATACTTTAAATACTAACTATGAAGAATTATATAATAGTAATTCAGCTGAAACTTTAAAAATTGTTGGAATTGCTCGCGGTAAAGAAGGAAATATGTTGGTAGCTAATGGAAATGGTATTGGTTATACAGAAGAGTTAGTAGAGTTTGTTATTGATAATAATAAAAATTCAGATATTGTTAAAAAACAACAAGAAGTTGATTATAATATTTTAACAGGGGAAAAATTTGATAATGATAATGAAACATCAACTAAGGATATGATTTTATCTTATTTAGGAGCAGATTCTATTCCAATGTTAATTAGCGTTTATCCTAAAGATTTTGAATCTAAGGATCAAATTATTTCTTATTTAGATGATTATAATGAAAATAAAAGTGATGAAGAAAAAATTTTATATACAGATATGGGTTCAATGATTTCGACATTATCAGGGGGCATTATGGATGCGATTACCGTTGTTTTAATTGCTTTCTCTTCTATATCGTTAGTTGTCTCATCAATCATGATTGGAATTATAACTTATATTTCTGTTTTGGAAAGAACAAAGGAAATTGGTGTTTTAAGAGCTTTAGGGGCGAGAAAAAAGGATATAAGGCGTGTATTTAATGCGGAAACATTTATTATAGGAATTTGTTCTGGAGCATTAGGTATTATAATTGCTAGATTATTGGTTTTCCCAGCTAATGCGATTATTGAAAATTTAACTGATTTAGCTGATGTTGCTAAATTAAATCCATTGCATGCTCTTATGCTTGTCGCAATTAGCGTGTTACTTACAGTAATTGGCGGTTATATACCTGCTAAAGTAGCAAGTAAAAAAGATCCTGTTGAATCTTTAAGAAGCGAATAAATTATAAAAACAATATATAAATTTTTATGTATTGTTTTTTGATTTATAGTAAAAAAAATTATTCAAAATTCATAAAATGTGATATAATGTATTAGTGCGAGAGGTGAACTCTAAAGAATGAAAAATGTGGTTGATAATAATGAATATATGTATTTAGTTAGTGATATATATAATAACCAAGAATTTAATAAGATAAAAAATATTGAGCATCATGGGGTAACGAGATTTGATCATTCCTTACGTGTTTCTTATTATTCTTATAAAGTAGCTAAGGTATTGCGATTGGATTATAAAGAAGTAGCAAGAGCAGGACTGTTGCATGATTTTTTTCTTAGTAGTGAAAATCGTGATAAAAAGGAAAGATTTGTATCAGTCTTTAAGCATCCTAAAATTTGTGTTTTAAATTCTTTAATTAATTTTGAATTAACATCAAAGGAAATTGATATAATTAGAAGTCATATGTTTCCAATTAATCTTAAAATTCCTAAGTATGCTGAAAGTTGGGTAGTTAGTTTAGTAGATAAAGGTGTTGCTATATACGAGTTTTCTAAAAAATTATCTTATAAATTTAAATTTAAATTTGTAACTAATATTTATGTTTTCTTTTTGATAAATTTTTTTAGTTAAAATTTATCTTATGTCCTCGTAGCTCAGTAGGATAGAGCGAGTGCCTCCTAAGCACTAGGCCGTTGGTTCGATTCCAATCGGGGACGCCATTTATATAATAAAGACTAAAAGTCTTTTTTTGTTGCATATTTTTATAATTAATATTATAATATAATTCATTAGATTGGGGTGTTTTTTATGTTACAAAATATAAAAAGTACAAATAAGCTTAAACAAGCTATTAATAATATATTAAAAGAGGAATTAATATTATGTGATAACTTTGATACTTTGGTTGAAGCAGGCAAGATTGATATGGTGGCATTAAATAAAGTTCGCTTTATGAGTGGACATTTAAATTTATATAAAAATGAAATAGTTAAATTGACTAAAGAAGAAATTATGCAAAATCCATATTTAAGTAATATAAAAGTTCCAAATGTCTCATTAAATAGGTTTAGATTATCTAATGACAGACATATATATAATGGTACGGTTGCTAAATATGGATTTAAAACAAGAGATTTATTAACTATGAAACAACATAATTCTTATTTTGTTTGTGATAAAACTCTTCATTTGCCTTGTTTAGTAGAAAATAATAATAGCACTTGTTGGATGTCGGCTGAACCTTTTGAATTTAATTCCTTTAATAAATTTATTAATGAAGCGAAGGGCAATGTTTTATTAATAGGATGTGGTATAGGCTATGTTGCCTATATGCTATCTAGAAAAGATGCTGTCAAAAGTATTACTATTATTGATAGTAATGATGACGTGTTAGAATTGTTTTTTAATTATATACTTCCACAGTTTGAACATACAGAGAAGATTATGACTATAAATGGTGATGGAATTGAATATTTAAAAGAAGGCAATTTAGATAAATATGATTATATAAATGTTGATATTTGGTATGATGTATATGATATGATTTATCCATATTTGGAATGTTTAGAAATAGAAAAAGCAAATCCAAATGTTCATTTTTCATATTGGTTAGAAGAAGAATTAAAAACGTGTATTCAAAAAAGTATTTTAGGTTCCATAGGTGATTTTAAAAATACCAATTTTCTTACAGATAAGATTGGTGATGATATTGTCAAAAAATCTAAACCACATACTTATCAAGATATTTATAATTTAGTTAATATTCAAGATATAAGAAAATTTTTATATACCTGGTTTTTAAAGCATAAGAATGTGGTACAAGAATATAGGAAAAAAGATATGGATTTTATTGAAAATAATCAAAAAGCGTTAAACAATTTTTTCTCAAAATCTAATGGACATATGAAATCAAAGTTTATGAATGGTAAAAAATAATTATAGTATATAGTTAAACAATTATATCAAAAAACTTCTGAAATATCAGGAGTTTTAATTTTTAATAAATTTTTATTAATATTTTATGACGATTGCAACTTTCTTGCGAATATAGTTTATAATCGGGAAAATTATTTAGAATATCTTTTTTGACGTGATTTAATATAGATGTTTTAGAAGCAATGTAATATGACGAACCACTACCTGATAGGGAATGTTGTAAATTTTTATAATTAGTTAAGAGAAATTCTCTTAATTTTTTTAGTTCATCTGGCATGACATACATAAAATCATTATGAAGTATTTCAGGGTGATAAATTGTTTTAGATAATTTTATTTCATCTAATTTCTGAAACATTTCCTTAGTATTCATCGGAAAGTTTGGTTTAATTATTAAATAGTATTTATACGGGTTTTTATCATTTATAGGCTTTACTTTTTCTCCACAACCTTGAACACTAGCATATCCACCAGTAATAAAGTAAGGAACATCTGAACCAATTTGGGACGCTAAAAAAATTAATTCATCTTTACTTAGTTTTTGATACAATTTATTTAATCCTAATAAAACCCCCGCTGCATCGGTTGATTCTCCACTCAGTCCAGCCATATTAGGGATATTTTTGTCAATTTTTATATTTATTCCTTCTATAGGTTCGTTTATATATTCATAAAATTTTTGACAAGCTTGATAAGTACTATTAGTATGGTCTTTAGGAATATCACTATTAGTGATGATATTTATACCTTTAGTGTGATAATCTTTTTTGATAGTGATTTTATCATATAAATTAATAGTTTGATTAATTAAATTAATATTGTGTAATTTTTTCTTTTCATTAAAATCTCCAACCGTTAAAAATAAATTAACTTTTGCTGGACAAGAAACTTGAATTTCTTTTATAATGTTTCTCATAAGTGAACTCCTCCATAATGTTAATTGTAATACTTTTATGTTTAATATTATTTTGCTTTAAATATGAAATTGCTATTTTTTAATGGTCTTTTTTGAAAACCTAATAATTCTTTATCTTCATAGTCTAATAAAGAAGCATCAGTATATAAAAATTCTAAATATTGATTATATGTGTATGGGGTTGTATAGGTGGCATTGATATTTTCTTCATAGTATAGTCCATTTCTAAATGATAATGTAAAACCATCTAGATAGTGTTTTAAATTATCTGGTGTGATTAATATATAGCCATTTTTTAAAATTTCTTTAGCAACATTTGCTCGTTTTTTATCCATCATCATATAAATACCGGCTAATGGCAAATCAAAAAATGGGATTCCTAAACATTCAATCATATTTTCATTTGCTAGAAAGAATTGTTTATAAGAGCAATCAATAAGGTATTGTTTATTGTTAATTTCGGAAATATTAAAATAGTGGTATCTATAACCGTCAAATAAGGGGTATTTATTAGAAAAGCCAGCTTCCATCTTTATTATTTGACATTTGATTTGATGTTTTTTACATAAATTTTGAACAATTTCACTTATTATATAGCAGCTGTTTGATAAATCATATGTTTCAAAATTTTTAGGATAAATTCCCCTACATAATTGATAGGCATTATATGTTTCATGAACAATAAGGTCTAATGTATTTGTTTCTTCAGTATTATTGATATTATAGTTATAATGAAAGTTTCCATCATATTTATATAATTCATTAGTAGGAATTATGTATAATTCGTCACTTATTTTATTTCTAAAAGTGTTAACAATCCATAGTAATTTGATATAAATTCTATGCATTGTAGCAGTTTCTTTATTATAAAAATTATTGGCTAAATCTTTTAAATGTTTATACATACTATTAACGCTAACAAATGCTTCTCGTGATTTATCATTAAAAATTATGTTGTTACCGATTTTTTCTATTTGTTCAACACATTCATTCAAATATTTTTCCAAATACATTCCATCACTTATCATAACTATTTCCTTTCAATAGATTTTATTATAACTCTAAAATGTATAGAACACAATAAGTTTATGAGAAAGAATTTTAATATTTTAATGTGTCTAATTATGTCTAATTTTGTTGAAAAGTAATAATTTTAATGTTATAATTCAATTGTAATAGATGAATAGGAGTGAAATGATGAACAGTACAGAAGTTAAAGTAGATGCTAAATTTAGAAGGGCGACAATTGATGATGTAAAAGGCATTATTGCTTTATGTAATGAATGTTTTGAAGAAAACACTAGTATGGAATATGCAACAAGAGTATTTGAAGAAACAATGGATGATAAAAATCAAATTTATTTAGTTGGAATAGTTGATGGTAAAATAGTAGCTCATACGAAAATTACCATTATCCCAACGATGTATGAAAAAATGAATACTTATGCGATTATTAATCATGTTTGCGTTAAACCAGAATATCGTAGGCATAATTTAGCTACCTTAATGTTAGATGAAGTTACAGTTATATGTAAGGAAATGGGCTGTAAAGCAATTGAGTTATGGAGTAATAATTTTAGGCAACCAGCTCATGCTTGTTATAAAAAATATGGATTTATTGTTAATGATGCAAAATTCTTTTCAAAGGAAATAGATTAGGAGATTTTATGGGAATAAGTAATGTTTATGTAGGTGGCTGGTTCCAAAGAACAATGCTACAATTATCGGAAATATATGATTTTTTAAGAGATTGTAAAACACATTTAAATTTCGATTTAGAAAAATTAGCGGAATTTCGTAAAAATTTACAAATTGGTAAAATTGATTATGGTGTTGCTGGAGAAGAATATATTGAATTTACAACTGCTCTGGATATTAAGGTAAAAATTTTTGAAGATGGTTTAATTGTTTTAAATAATACAAATGTTAGTGAAGATACTTTATTTGCTGATTTAGATAAAGTAACGGATTATTATGAGCATAGATTATCACCAGCTTTTAGTTATTTATTTAGTTTGGGAGCACCTGTTCCAAAAGAACTGGCTAATATTGAAACTGTTTTTCCATATTTTATTATTTGCGATAATGCTAGCAAAGATGAAATAAACGAATTGTTAGCTCGAACAGAAAAACAAAAATATTTTGAATTTACCAATGAAAAATATGATGTTATAAGAGGTGATAAATACTATTTTATCAATAATAAGAAACAGACATTAGGTAATATTGAAAGATATATTGAAGAACAAATTTTTATTCGTGAATTTAAAGGTCAATTGCATAGATATTTAAATTTGCACCGAATTATTTGGGAAAAAATAGATGGTGTCAAAGAAAATGTACGTGTTAAAGGAGCCGACATTATTAAATTTAGTAGTAAATTAGAGGGTTATTCAAAAACGGTTAACTTAATAGATGGTCGTATTAATCAGATGAGTACATATCTACCAACGCGTGAAAAAATCGCTAAGAGTGATCCTGAACTTGCTGAATTTTTAGCTATTTCTGGGTATCGTTATGAAACATTAAAAGATACTTTGGATTATATTAGACATTTATGGGGAATGACGAAAACTTATGTGTCATCGGCTCAAAAGTTATTTAATGATTTACAAAGTGATGTTACAAATAAATCTATTGGTAGTTTAACAATTGTTACTTCGATGGGGGTAGGGGCTTCTTTAATTGATTTATTTACAGGTTCAGCTCCATCGTTTAGTGCTTTTGGCTTCGTTTATTTCTTTGCTTTAGCAGTCTTAGGTTGGGCAGTTAATAAGATTATGAATACAATATCAAGAAAACGCAAATATGAAATTAATGATATCGAATATGAGAAAGATATTAAATAGGTAATTTTGTGCGTAGATATTTTGAAACATTTGCAAGACTTTTAAAAATTGCTAATAAAAAAAGGTGGGTCATAATTCAAATGTTTATTAGTATAGGCTTGCATAATATCGCAAGCCTTTTGCCTCCTATAGCAACATCTGGTATTATTGCAACAATCACGAGTAATAATTTTAATGCGATTTGGTATTTCGTTATTTTATATTTGCTTTTTTATGTTTTATATTTTGGAACTTTAAAATGGAATTATGCTACTTATACATCTTTAGCTGATTATTATCATTTAGAAGTTCAAAAACTTTTATTTGAAAAAGTAGCTAATAATGATGCTATTTTTAGTAAAATTTCTAAGGGTAAAATCATTGAGACTTGTAGTGATGATATTCGTTATTTAGTTGATGTTGTTGATACATTTTCGAAAGCTGTAATGCAAATTATTAAGTTATTAGTTATTTTTGGTATTTTTATTTCTTATAATATTTTTGTAGCCAGTATGGTTTTAATCTTGGATTTATTATACTTAAGTCTTATGAATAATAATTCTAAACACGTTTCAAAGTATTATGAGGGAACACGTAAATATGAAGATAAAATCATTGATATTTTAAATCAAATGCTTACTAATTTACGTCAAGTTAAAACATTAAATATGATGCCAAACCTTAACAAAAAGTTGGATAAAACAAGGATAAAATGGCGTGAACAATATAAGGGGAAACGCACTAATATGACTAAGCGTTATTGCTTGATACCGTTTCTTACTTATATGGGGAAAATTGCTTTATACATTTTCTTAGCTTATTTAGTTATTAATGGACAGATGGCTTTAGACAAATTAATTCTTTTAATAAGTTATTTTGAAATGACGATAACTTGCACTGACCAAATGTTAGATAATTTATTAAATTTAAGTAATTATGGTGTTAGGGTAAATAGAATTAAAGCTATTTTAGATTATATTCCTGAAAAAGGTATGGATTTTGGCGATATTGATAATGATTATATAAATGGTGTTGTTGAGTTCAAAAATGTTTGTTTTGAAATTAAAGGTAAAAAAATTTTAGATAAAGTT
The DNA here is from genome assembly GCA_022795155.1 of Bacilli bacterium. Taxonomy (GTDB): domain Bacteria; phylum Bacillota_I; class Bacilli_A; order RF39; family UBA660; genus CAJLIR01. The sequence goes on from JAAWGF010000001.1 coordinate 137,131, forward strand.
TCATTTAAAATTTATCCTAATGAAATAAATATGATTATTGGTCATAGTGGCAGTGGAAAGTCGACCATTATAAATTTATTATATCGTTTAAATCGCATTAAATCTGGTGAAATTTTAATTGATGATGAAAGTATCTATAATTATTCTAAAGATGTTTATTTTTCCAATGTTTCTGGCGTTTATCAAAAACCTTTTATGTTTGAGATGAGTATTAAAGATAATTTATCATTAATTGATGCGAACGCTAAAAATCAAATTGAAGCATGTAGAAGAGTAGGCATTCATGATTTTATTACGTCTTTACCTAAAGGCTATAATACAGTTATTAGTGAAGAAGGATGCTTGTTATCAGAAGGGCAAAAACAACTATTAGTAATAGCAAGGGCTTTATTATCTAAATCAGAGATATTGCTTTTTGATGAAATAACAAGTAATATTGATCCATCTACAACAACCAAAATAGGTGAACTTTTGAATGATTTAAAAATTGATCATACAATTATTATGGTTACACATAAACCAGAAATGATGGATTTAGCTGATCGTATTATTGTTTTAGATAATGGTAAGGTCGTTGCTAAAGGTTTAAATAACGACGTGTATATAAAATCTAAATTATATCAAGATCTTAAAAATAGAACATTTGCGAGTGTTAGTGTTATGCAAGAAATGCTATAGATATTATAGCGTTTTTTCTTTAAAAAAATAAAAAATTCCGTTATACTATTAATAGGTAGTGATGTTATGATTTTAAATGTAAGTGGCAGAACTGATATTGTGGCTTTTTATACGGAATGGTTTATTGAGCGTTATAGGGAAGGATATGTTGATGTTCGTAATCCCTTTTATCTAAAAAAAGTTAGTCGAATTTATTTTAAAGATGTTGATGCGATTATGTTTTGCACTAAAAACCCCTTACCAATTTTAAAATATTTAAAAGATATCGAAAAGCCAATTTTGTTTCATATTACTTTGACACCATATAAAAAAGATATAGAACTTAATTTACCACCAAAAGGAAAGATTATTGAGGCAATAAAAGAAATATCGGCAATTGTTGGTATTGATAATTTGTATATTCGTTATGACCCTATTTTAATAAATGATAAATATACGGTTTCTTATCATATAAGATCTTTTAATAATATGTGTAAATTATTAAATGGTTATGTTAAGCACATTATTATATCGTTTATTGATGAATATAAAAATGTTAAAAATAATGCTGATATATTAAATGTTAAGGAGCTATCTAGTGATGATTATAGAGAGATTGGTTTAAATTTTAGTAAATGTGCTAATGAAAATGGAATGACAGTACAAACTTGTTGTGAAGATAATAATTTAGTAGAGTATGGTTTTATAAAAAGGGATTGTATTGATTTTAATTTAGCATATAAATTAACCCATAAAACTAATTTAAAAAAATGGAAGGAACGCCCTTGTAATTGTGTTGAGATGGTTGATATAGGTGTTTATAATTCTTGTAAACATTTTTGTAAATACTGTTACGCTAATTATGATGAAAAACAGGTTATAAATAATTATAATAATCATAATCCTAATTCTTCATTATTAATAGGCGATTTAAATAATGCTGATGTTATTAAAATTAGGGAGAATTAATAGTTATGAATAATAATAGATATAATTTTATATTAGAAAAATTATCAATGTCTAAATTCCGCAGTAGTTTTAAATTAAAAGAAAATGATAGAAAATACATAAAAGACAAGGGTATAGCAAAAATAAAGGAAGATGCTTATGATTTTATAAGTAAAAGATTGGCCTCCACTAATATTCCTAACGATGGTAAGCAAACACCAATGAAAGGACATCCCGTTTTTATTGCGCAACATGCGACCGCTACTTGTTGTCGGAAGTGCTTATATAAATGGCATAAGATAAGTCAAAATAAAGAATTAACTTTAGAGGAGCAAGATTATATAGTAAATTTAATAATGTTTTGGCTAGAAAAACAAATGAAATAATCAATGTGATATTGTTTGTATTGCGTAAAATATGTAATTTTTTAATTTTTATAAAAGGATTCTAGTTAAATTGTGTATATATTTATATATAGAAAGGAG
>JAAWGF010000031.1 GCA_022795155.1 Bacilli bacterium
AAACTCCTCTCAAATACATAAGCACCATCGAGGAGTTATTATAATATTTTGAATATTTAAATTCCATCTAATTCTTTGAAAACTTAAATTCTACTTCAAGGTGGAATTTGCTTTTACAAGTGAGATAAATATATGAGTAATAAAAATTCATTTAATCTTTATTGTCTTTGGGAGTAATTAATAAAAATTTTAAACTAGCGGAATATCGAAAAAATGGTTCTACAAATCAATAATTTGTTATGAAATTATTTAGATTGATTGCCATGATAAATTTGAAACATTTTTATTAGTAAAAAATACAAATATGAGGAGGAATTGATAACAATGAATGCATTAGCAATTAGTGAAAATGAAAAAATCGAAAATTTAATTTATGAAGTAAGAGGTAAACAAGTAATGCTTGATAGTGATTTAGCAAAACTTTATGAGTGTAAAAATGGAACAAAAACAATAAATTTAGCTGTTAAAAGACATATAAATAGATTTCCCGAAAGATTTATGTTTCAACTTACCAAAAGAGAATATGAAAATTTGCGGTTTCAAATTGAAACCACAAATAATATGAGTAGGAGTTTGCCATATGTATTTACCGAGCAAGGAATTGCGATGCTTGCAACGGTACTTAGGACCGTTGTAGCTGAAGAGGTTAGTATAAGAATAATGGATGCTTTTGTTACGATGCGGAGGTATATTTCTTCTGATTTAATGGAGCAAAAGTATATAAATAACTTGGTTTTAGAAGATCATAATAGAATTAATATGCTAGAAAATTCCCTTCAAAAATTAGATGAAAAGAGAAAAACTAATGAAATATATTTTGATGGACAAATTTATGATGCCTATTCCAAAATACAAGAAATCTTCAATAGGGCTAAAAGAGAACTTATAATAATTGATGCCTATGCGGATTATACAATATTAGATATTATTAAGAGGTTAAATATACATGTAATAATTATTACTAAAAAAAATAATTTATTATCTAAACAAGATATTTTAAAGTACAATCAGCAATATCATAATTTGAGTGTTATATATGATAATACTTTTCATGATCGATATTTTATATTAGATAATAATATTATTTATCACTGTGGTGCAAGTGTTAATAGAATAGGTTATAAAACTTTTTCTATAACTTTGATTAGTGATGTGAGTGTCTGCAAAATGTTAATGGATAAAATAAGTAGGATTATATGAATTAGATAATAATCAGGAAAAGATCAATTGCCTAATTGGAAATTTTATGCTACAATATTAGAGTAGATTAAACTAAATTTAAAAATTGTTGATTTAGTTTAATAATAGAATGTGAGGGAGAAAATGAAAAATTTAAGAAAGATAGGAAGTTTACTATTAGTCGCATGCTTTTTATTTACTGGTTGTGGTAGCAAATCTGGTAAAAATATTGAAGGAAATTTATCTGATATAATGAATAAAGTTTATGCAGGTGTTGATGAAGAGATGCCTGAATTTCAGCAAACTGAGCTTACTGATGATAATATTGAATATTTTTTAGGGACTAAAGATATCGATTATAAAGAAGGTTTAGCTAGTGAACCACTTATAAATGCTATGGCGCACTCAGTTGTTTTAGTACGTATGAATGAAGGCGCTGATATTGAGGAAGCAAAAGAAAAGATAAAGTCTTCAGTTAATCCTCGAAAATGGGTTTGTGTTGAAGTTGATAGTAAAGATGTTATTGTTGATAGTAAAGGCGATATGATAATTTTAATAATGGTAAATGACTATTCTAAAGATTTTCAAAAGTCATTTCAGACTATAGAGTAATCCTATTTAGGATTTTTCTTTTATATGGTTTTTTCTAGTTTAATATTTATATACTTTTTTTTGCCGATACTATTTTTACTATACTTTATTACGCCAAAACGTTTTAAAAGTATAATTTTAATTATTTTCAGTTTAATTTTTTACTTTTATGGTGAAGGTAAATACATTCTCATTTTATTATTAAGTTCTATTTTAAATTATTTATTATCAAAAAAAATAACACATAATAAAAAAATATTAGTGTTTGGAATTATTATTAATTTATTACCACTAATATATTTTAAATATACCAATTTTATTTTTGAAAATGTCAACGCTATTTTTAATACTAACTTATTTATTAAAAACCTAATTATGCCAATTGGCATTAGTTTCTTTACTTTTCAAAATATAAGTTATTTAGTTGATGTTTATAAAGATAAAAAAGAAATGGCTAAAAACTTAATTGATTATTTACTATATATAACTTTTTTTGCTCAATTAGTAGCAGGACCAATTGTTAGATTTTCTGAAATAAAAGAAGATATTAATAATCGCAAACTAAATTTTTCTAATTTATATATAGGAATAAAAAGATTCATAATTGGTTTATCTAAAAAAGTCATTATTTCTAATAATATTGGACTTTTGATTAACATTTTAACTGATGTAAGTGATAAATCAGTTCTTCTTTATTGGATAATAGCAATCTCCTATACAATTCAGATTTATTTTGATTTTTCTGGATATTCAGATATGGCTATTGGTTTAGGAAAAATGTTTAATTTTAACTTTTTAGAAAATTTTGAATATCCCTTAATTGCTAAATCAATTACTGATTTTTGGAGGAGATGGCATATATCTTTGTCGAGATGGTTTAAAGATTATATCTATATACCACTAGGTGGCAATCGTGGTACTAAACTAAAACTTGTTCGTAATATTTTTGTTGTTTGGTCATTAACTGGTTTATGGCATGGAGCAAGTTGGAATTTTATTTTATGGGGAATTTATTTTGGTATCATTTTGATTATTGAGAAAATGTGTTTAAAAAACTTTTTAGAGCGTCATTCTGCCTTAGCGCACATTTATACATTTTTCTTAATTATTATTAGTTTTGTTATTTTTAATATTACGGATATTAAAAGTTTAGGTATATTTTTTAAGTCAATGTTTGGCTTTAATAATTTACCATTTACAAATTTTGAGACAATTTACTATTTAAAAAGTTACTTATTAATGTTAATTATTAGTCTTATTTGTGCAACACCAATTGTTAAATACATCAAAAACTCGAAGTTTAAAAGACTTATCTTTTTAGAGCCTATTATCTATATATGCTTATTATTTATCGCAACGGCTTATTTAGTAGACTCAACATTTAATCCGTTTATATACTTTAGATTTTAAGGTGATTTTATGAAAGAAAAACTATTAGTTATAAGTTTTATGCTGATTATTTTTAGTCTAATGTTTTTAAATATTTTTTCTAAAAAGGAAGAAATATCTTATTATGAAAGGCGAAAATTAGCTGGGTTACCAGAAATTACAATAAGTGGCCTTTTAAACAAAGAAAGTACATCTGACTTAGATTCTTATGTTGCTGATCATTTTTTTCTTAGAAATGATTTTAGAAAATTAAAAATAGATATAGAAACTTTACTAGGTAAAACAGATATTAATGATTTATTTTATTATCAAAACCATTATTTTAAATATGAAAATAAATATGATGAAGCCCAAATTCATAAATTTACAGAAAAGATAAATTATATTTATGATAATTACTTCAAAGATATGAATGTTTACTATTCAATTATTCCTGAAAAAAATTACTATTTAGATAATCATAACTATAAAAAATTTGCTTATGATAATTTATTTGAACAAATGAAAAACATAAATAATAAAATTACTTATATTGATATTACCGATACTATTAATTTAGATAGTTATTATTATACTGATCATCATTTAAGACAAGATAAAATTATTAAAGCTATAACTAAGATAGCAACCAATTTAAATTTTTCTGTTGATGATAATTATAGAATAGAAGAATATTATCCCTTTTATGGGACATATTATGGACAACTTTTAGTAAAAAAAGAAGGTGAAAAATTAAATATTCTTCATAATGATATTATTGATAACGCAACTGTTTACAATATTCAAAATGATTATCATAAAGTTTATGATTATGATAAGTTTGGGACAGTTGATTCTTATGATATTTTTTTATCGGGGGCAACCGCTTACGAAGAGATAATTAATAATAATGTTGATGATGGTAGGGAATTAATTATTTTTAGAGACTCTTATACAAGTTCTTTTGCGCCTCTAATGCTTAGTGGCTATAAAAAAATTACGCTAATTGATTTAAGATATGGTAATTTAGAATATTTGATGAGTAAAATAGATTTTCATAATCAAGATGTTTTATTTCTTTATTCAACCAGTATTATAAATAATAGTGATATTTTAAGAGTTTATTAAGCAAATACACTTTCCATTAATATTATCTTTCATATGATATATTGAGTGGAGGATTTTAAAAAATGGTAAAAGAATATTCATATGAAAAAGATAAAAATTTATTTTTAACACCCCATTTTCAAGTTTGGGAATTTAGAAGTTTTTGGGATGAGCAAGATCGTTTAACAACAGATACAATTTTAATTGATGAGAAGTTGCCTGAACTTTTAGAACAAATATTTGCTAAATTAAACTGTAGTATAATTAAAATTACATCAGGTTATCGTAGTAATGATTTTGATGAAGCAATAGGTGGTTTTTTAGGTTATCACTCTAAAGGGATGGCTGCCGATATTATGTGTTATGATAGTGGAAATAATTTAATATCTTCTAAGGACGTATGTATAGCTGCTGAAGATTTAGGTATTTTAGGAATTGGTTATGGCTCTAACTATAATCATATTGATACTCGTGATTGGAAATCTTATTTTGATGAAACTAATGGTCAAGTAAATATCGATAGTTTTTATAATTACTTTGGAATTAAAAAGCCAGAAACAAATTATAAAATAGGTGATACAGTTGAAATAAATGGTGTTTATATATCTTCAGTTGACGAAAATATGATTGACCCATTAATTACAACTGGGACGATAACAAAAATACTTGATGGTGCTAGAAATCCATATTTATTAAATGACGGAAATATTGGCTGGGTTAATAATGCTTGTATTGTAAGAAAAGTTGACGCTACCAAAGTTATTAATGTCGGTGATAAAGTAAAGGTAATAAACGCTATTCAATATAATGGAGAACCATTTGTTCTTTATTATGATACTTATGATGTTTTAGAAATAAATGGCGACCGTGTTGTCATTGGTATAGGCGATACAGTAACTTGTGCGATAAATATTAGTAATATAGAAAAAATATAGTTTTATTAATTATAAAAAATATTATATTTTTGTGAGTATCTTTTTATGAGTTCTTAAATGTCTTTATAACCTTTATTTGTAAGCATTTAAAGCATTTTTAATTTTGGAAGATATTTACATATATTTTTATAATTTCTTATATTTTTGCTTTCAAAAGTAGTAAATTAGTACTAAAATACCCTACTTTGACAGTTGAATGGAAAAAAATAAATCTAAGCTAGATAAAATCTAGTTTTTTTATGTTTACCATAGTTAAAATAAAAACAAAATATTTATTTATATTTTCATAATAAAATTTTATATATTTTAAAAGTGATAACAAAAACATGTTTATAAATTGACTTTTTACAGAACTATGTTATTATATAATACTTAAGGAGAGCAAATATGAAAAAGTTACAAAGTCAAAAAATTAGTGAATTATTTTACAACTGTTTTTTTGAAGACAATGAGATAATAAATGGAAGACCAATAGGTGAATTTACATCTATTAAATCGATTAATCCTAACAAAAACATTACCATTTTATTAAGTACAATGAAATTAAATAAAAATAAAAGCATAATTATTGAATATATTGATTTATTGCCTAAAATAGATGAAGGAAATAGTTTAGATAATCTATGTTTTGATAGAAATGGCAATAAATGGTGTGAAGATATTCAAATTTTAGATCAATTGCTAATGATGGCATTAGCTTGTCAATTAATTTCTTATACGACCTTAGAATTAAAAGATGAGGAAATAGTCACAATTAAAGGATTAGAGAAAATGATAATTTTAAAGTTAGTGGGATAAGTCCTGAGGTAATACCGGAAACAAAAGATAATCAATTATCTAAAGGGTATAATGAAAAAGAAAAACAACTAATAGCAGAAAATAAAATAAGAATTACTGAAGAACTAAATGAATATTATAAAATTATAAATACTGGGCTTGGCTTTTTTAGGATACATGCTATCATTAATACTGATAATGTAAATCAATTAGACTTTTATGATAATAAGGATAATTTTTTATTTAGTAGAAAATTTGCGGATACAGATGGAATTGTTGGCCTTGAAGGAATACTTAATCAACGGCTATTTTGTGAATTTAAAGATAGGTTTGAAAATAAGATAACTTATTTAGTTGATGGTAAAAGACATTTATTTTTATTGTCTTCACCGGAAGATAAAAGGTATGGATATAAGATTGAAATTACAAGAGATAATAACAAGGAACATTATTCAAGAATACAAATTTGTATAGGAGATGCTAATTCAAATTATGTTTTTAAAAAAATAGAAGTAAATGATGAAAGTTTACAAATAGAATTGAACAATCAATTTGGACCTTATGGCAATCATGTGGATGGAGAAAAAAGGTTAATATGGTATAGACCTTTACATGATCCACTATTATATGTGATTGAAGATGAATGGTATCAAAAAGGTCATTGCTTACGGGGAAGTTGTTCTGAAGTAAAATTAGATGGCGAAACATTAATTGGTAGATTAACACGTGAACAATTCTATAAGTTATCAACTAATATTGTACTACATTCAAGGAATAAAGAATTAATTTTATATACAATTGAAGAAATGGAAAAACAATTACCCGGGATAAAAGAGTTTATTTATAATAATTCGGTTTTATATAATTTTATAATTAATGCGGAATATCAATCAGACCCTATTACAGATGAACTTGTACAAGCAACAATTCATGAAAAATGTAATTTAAAAAACTCGGGAAAATCCGCAATTAAAAAAAGCTGATGATTAGCTTATATTTTATTTGGTATAACAAAAAATCTATTAGTTTTAAATACTAATAGATTTTTTTATCCTAAGTAATTTGCAAAGTCCGTCATTGTTGTATAATCAACAACAACAAATCTCGGTAGTTTATATTTGTTACTACCAACTTTAATTAAATTATCACTATGGCTACTTTCCCCAGCAAAAGCTAAAGTAAATCCCGCTTCTTGCAATACAGAAATTGAGTAATCATTATATTCATAGAAAGGATAACAGAAAACCGTTGAACCACCAATTTTATCGCTACTTGTTTTTAAGTCATTTAAAATTGTTTCTTTAGGTAGGCACTGAATTCCTCCGCCTTGACCTGTTGGACAAATACCACCATCATGCATACTATCACTATGAGAGTGTATTTCTAAATAAGGACTTTTAAAGTTTTGAGGATCATACCAACTTGTTATGACAAATAATGTAGCATTCAACTGGTATTCCTCTAACATTTTAATTCCTAAATCAACACGCCAACCATCATCAATTGTTATAACAACGCTTTTTGGTAATTGAATTTTTCCATCAATATACATTTCTAGTTCTTTCATAGTTGGGGTAAAAAAATTATTATTTTTAATATAATCTAAATGTTCTTTAAACTGTGTTTTTGAGGCACATATTTCTTGATTACAATCATTTCGCTCTTCCGCAACACCATCATCATAGAAAAAATGATAATTTAAAGTGCCAATACCTTTAGTATTAACCGCATCAGTATTATGATTATCGATTATATTAACGCTATCAGCTTTTACATATAAAATTCTATCTACAAATTCAATACCATAACGATTATTATCTTTTACATAAATTGGTAAACTATATTCACCATTTAAACTAAGGACTAAATTATTATTTTCATCATATAAATCTAATTTATCATTAGTTACAATATTTTGATTAAAAACAATATAATTTTTATATCTAGTATCATACGTAATAATTTCTGAATCTTTTAATCTCTCACCTTTCACATAATATTCTTTATCAAGGTTAGTTACTTTAAAATAATTGTTTTCTTTACCATCTAAAGTAAGATAAACATCTTTAGAAATTTTTCCACTTTCGATAAATTCATCGTTATTTTTAGTATATAAAATGACATCTTCGGTACTAATAACATTATTACTTAAAACTATCTCTGGCTCTTTAGGTTGTTCTTTTTCTGTAACATACTTAAAGAAATCTTTTTTAAACGCTAAAAAAACTAAACTGCTAACTATTAAAATACCCATACAAATAATAGATACTTTAGAACTTAATTTCATAAATATTCCCCTTATATATTAAATTTATTAAATTATAACAAACAAAAAAATTATAGTCAATAATTGAAATAATAGTAAATTGTATAAAACTATGTTAAAATTAGAAGGGTGAGAATATGAAGAAAATTATTTTTATAATGCTGTCATTAATGCTATTAGTTGGTTGTAATAAAAAAGAAGAAAAACAGGATGAAGTAATTGACGACAAAAAAGAAAATGTCGAGCCAAAAGAGGAAGAAAAATATATTGATAATAATCCGATTGAACTAAGTTTTTATATGTATTACGGTAAAAATACCAATCGTAAAAGACTTGAAGCATATCAAAACTCATTTATAACAGGTCAAGATTTATGCTCATTAGAAATTTATTATACAAAAGAAGAAATGCTTTCAATCAATAGTCAAAAAAACCTTTGGGACCAATATTTACAGAATTATTCTAATATTGATAATTATAAAATTGGTTATAAAATAAGTTTTACAAATATAACTAATGAAAATATATCTAAATATATTCTATCTCCTAAAGATACCGAAGATGTGTTTAATTATATTCAACTTTATTTATATGATGATATTCACGTTCAAAATGGTGCCTGGTATAGTCATGTTACCGAAGGTGAATATAATGCAAATACAATTTTAACATCGATAAAATTAACTGGTGGCGATAAGGCTAGTGAAGTTACTTCTGATATTACCTTAGAAGTTTTTACTTATGACGATGATGACTTTGACGAGCTTGGCAATTACCGTGGCAAAAGTAAAGCTACTATTATAATAAGTAGAAGTTAATAGGGAGGATAAAAAATTAGAAAATTAATATTATAAAAGTTTAATTTTTATAACATTTGTTATATAATTAATTTGAATGGAGTGAATAAATGAAACCAATTTTAAGTGTTGAAAATTTAACTAAGAAATATAAAAATTTTATAGCGGTTGACGATTTATCATTTAATGTTAATAAGGGCGAAATATTAGGCCTTTTAGGGCCAAATGGAAGTGGTAAATCGACAACCATAAATTGTATTTTATCTTTATTAAATTTTGAAAGTGGAAAAATAACTATTTTTAATAAAGAGATGCAACCAAATGCTTATGATATAAAAAAAGATATTGGCGTTGTTTTTCAAGAAGTTGCAGTTTTTGAAGAATTAACCGTTTTTGATAATATTGATTATTTTTGTGGTTTATATATAAAAGATAAGACTCTAAGAAAAAAATATATTGAAGATGCAATTAAATTAGTAGGACTAGAAGAATTTAAAAAATTCTATCCTAAACAATTATCAGGGGGGCTTTTAAGAAGATTAAATATTGCTTGTGGTATTGCGCATAAACCAAAACTAATTTTTTTAGATGAACCAACGGTTGCGGTTGATCCACAAAGCCGTAATAATATTTTAGATGGTATTAAAAAACTTCGTGATAATGGAGCCACAATTATTTATACGACCCATTATATGGAAGAGGTTGAAATTCTTTGTGATAGAGTTATAATTATCGATAAGGGTAAAATTATTGCTAGTGGAACCAATGATGAATTAAAGGAATTATCAAAAATCGAAGAAAAAGTTACGGTTGAGATTGATAATTTAGATGACAAAGTATTAGATGAAATAAAACAATTTAAAAATGTTGATGAAGCAACATATAATAGTGGAATTTTATTTATAACTTATAAAAAAGGCAAAAATAATTTAAGTTCATTAATTGATTATTTAAAAAAAGCGGATATTCATTACGATAAAATCTATTCTGAAAGACCAACCTTAAATGATGTTTTCCTATATCTTACAGGAAAGGAATTGCGTGACTAATGTTCTTACATAATTTAAAATATAGTTTAAAAACATTATTTAAAAATAGGATGTTGATTTTTTGGACTTATGCTTTTCCACTTATTTTAGGAACATTTTTCTATCTAGCATTTTCTAATATTGAAAATAGTGAAAAGTTTGATGTTATTGATATAGCGATTGTTAATAATGAACAGTTTAATGATAACATGGTTTTAAAAGAATCTTTTAATGTGTTAGGTGATGAAGAATCTGATGAACAATTATTTAATATCAAATATGTTGACTTGGAAGAGGCTATAAAATTATTAGAAAATGATGAAGTATCAGGCTATTTAGTAGTTGATGAAAGCCCCAAAGTTGTTGTTAAAACGAGTGGTACGAGTGAGACCATTTTAAAATATGTTACTGAAGAAATCATTCAAAATGAAAATGTTTTAGCAAATATAATTGAAGAAAAATTAAATACTAATATAATTGATGGTAATATTAACGAATATATCGAAAATATTCGAGATGATGCTTTAAAAATGTTGGATATGAATTCTTTAGAAATTCGTGACATTACAAGTAAAAAATTGAGTTATACAATGATTGAATTTTATACACTTATTGCAATGACAGCGTTATATGGTGGTATTATTGGTATGACGGCTATAAATCAAAACTTGGCTAATATGAGCGATAATGGTAAAAGAATTGCTGTTTCACCAACTAACAAAATAAAAATTATTTTTTCGAGTTTAGTATCAAGTTTTATTATTCAAGTAATCGGTTTATTTATATTATTTATGTATACCATTTTTGTTTTAAAAGTTGACTATGGGAATAATTTGCTTTTAATTATTTTGCTTGCCTTATTTGGCTCTTTAGCAGGTTTATCTTTAGGTATGGCTGTTGGAACTATTTTAAAAACGAATGAAAATGTTAAAATTGGTATTATTATATCCTTTACGATGTTGGGTAGTTTCTTATCGGGAATGATGGGAATAACCATGAAATATATCATTGATACCAATATTCCACTTGTTAACAAACTAAATCCTGTTAATATGATAACGGACGGATTGTATTCATTATATTATTATAATACTTATAATCGGGTTTATTTTAATGTTGTAAGTCTATTAATATTTAGCCTTATTATGATTGTTTTATCGGGATTAGCATTAAGGAGGCAAAAATATGACAGTATTTAAAACATTTTTACAAGTACTGAATAAATATAAAGCAACGGTTATTATGTACACAGTTATGCTAGTTGCCTTTTGTGGATTAAATTTTCAAACTAGCGAGAGTAATATAAATTTTACGGCTAGTAAACCTGATGTTTTAATTATTAATGAGGGTGAAGAAATTGGAATTACGAAAGCGTTTATTGACTATTTAGATGAACGTACAAATGTAAAAGATATTAAAAACGATGAAGAAAGTATTAATGATGCCTTATTTTATCGCGATGTTAATTATATTGTTTATATTAAGCCGAATTTCCGTGATAGCATTTTGGATAATTCTTCTAATCCAAGTGAGCAATTTGAAAAATATATATCAAGTGTCGATCGGACAATTATTGAAATAAAAACAACAGGTGATTATCAAGCTAGTATTGCTGATATGTTAGTCAAAAAATATTTAAATTTAGTTGATATATATTCAAGAACTTATGAAGATGAAGACGAAATCATAAAACATATTAATGAAACTCTTTCCTTAGAAGTTGATACCGAACTAACTTCTAAAGTAGATACAAATACTTTATCAAGAGTAACTTTCTATTATAATTTCTTGAGTTATAGTGTTTTAGCAGGTTGTGTATATGTTATTTGTTTAATTTTATCAAGTTTTAAAAATAAAGAAATTAATAAAAGGACTATTATTAGTAGTATGGATTATAAGAAATTTAATATGAAATTACTATTATCAAATTGCTTGTTTGCTGGAATTTTATGGCTAGTATATGTTGCTTTAGAATTTGTATTAGTTGGTAGTGTTCCAAATGGTTACTTAATTATTTATTTAACTAATTCATTCATTTTTACCATTTGTTCTGTTACAATTGCGTTTTTAATTTCTAATTTAATTAATAATAAAAATGCGATAAACGGAATTGTTAATGTTGTAGCCTTAGGTTCAAGCTTCTTATGTGGTGCTTTTGTACCAATGGAATGGTTACCAGATTTTGCTTTAACAATTGCGCATATTTTACCTTCGTATTGGTATATCAAAACCAATGAATTATTAAAAGGAGTAGAAGTATTTAATTCTGTTTCACTTGAACCAATTATAATAAATATGTTAATCTTAATAGTATTTATTATTGTATTTGTTATTTTAACTAATATTGTAACTAAATTAAAATTAAAAAAATAGTATTACTAATAATTTACCTTAATAAAGGGGGAAATGAAGTCTTTAAGATAGAAATATTTTAGAGATTTTTTCTTTTTCTACTCCAAAAATTATAACATCATAATTCTCAATAATAAAAAGAAATATGTTATAATAAATATCAAGATAGTGTCAATAATAAAAAAGAAGAATAGATGTTATTGAAACAAAATGGTTACAATGTTATAATCTAAATTAGATAATAGTAGAAGGAGTAGTATATGAAAAAGAGAAATATAAGAAATTTAAAAGGATTTACACTTATAGAATTATTGGCAGTCATTGTAATATTAGCTATTATAGCTTTAATAGCGGTACCCCAAATATTAAAAATATTAAATAGGGCAAGAAAAAGTGCAGCAGAGGATACAACTTATGGAATTATAAAAGCAGGTGAAACCTATGTGATAAATTTTATGATGGAAAATAATGGAACGATGCCAAGTGAAAGTTTGGAATTTGAATGTGATGGAAATAGTTGTAATTTAAAAACAACATTAACAGGTTATAATTTAACAGGTTTGGATAAATTAGATTTTAAAGGAACAAAACCAACAAGTGGAATAATAACAATAAGTAATAATGGTAATAATATAACAACAACAGATTTAGCAATAAATAATTTTGCATGTGGATATATAGGTGGGGAAAGCATTTGTATTGAAAATGGAAAAAATGAACTAAAAGAAAATGGAACAGTAATTTATTTTAATCCAGAAACTAATGAACAATGCACTGATTATGTAGAAGTAAATAGTGATACAGAAAATAAATCTGGCTGTATGAAATGGTATGTATTTAATGATACAGAAAATAGTATGGCTTATAATTTGTTATTAGACCATAATACAACAGCAAAAATAAGTAATTGGCAAAAGGTAGCTATGCAATTATCAAGCGATACAACAACTTGGAATAATAAATTAAATATAAGATCTATTACTGCAGAAGAGGTATTTGAAATTACAGGTAAAACTGGATTTAACAAATATGACTATTCTTGGTATTACTTTGATACTTTGAATCAAACGCAACCAACCGTTTATCGAGGAGAATATGGTTGGTTATTCGATCGTACATCTCAATATTGTATTGATTACGGTTGCACAAATAATTCTAATGTTTTTGTATATGGTTATTGGACAAGCACCCAAATTAATAACAGTACAGCTTGGAACGTTAGCTGTATAGCGGCTTTACATGTAGATTTATTTAGTGATTCTGTTCGTGGTGTGCGTCCAGTTATAACAATACCCAAAAATAAAATTTCATAATAAGAATATTAAAATTGATAAAATTGTGTTTTTGCAATTTTTTTCTCTTTTAAAAGGATTTTTAATACTTTTGAAAAATACTTATAATAGGAGGTATTAAAGATGATTGAAATAAAAGAAAAAAAGTTAGTTCTGATAAGATGTGATAAGGTCTTTAAAAAAAATGTGGGGAGATCCTGATAATATAAATCGTTTATCAGCTTTACTCAGTATTATTTTAAAAATTACCTATGAAAAGATAAAAGGTAATGTTGAAATTATCGAATCTGAAAAAAAGTTGCTGATCATCATGAAAAACTGAATAGCTGCGATGTCGTAGCCAAGGTTAAAATTTGTTCTTTAGGTAAAGTAAATTTAGAGATGAATTTGGGATTAGATAAAACTGACCTTGAACGTAATTTAGGCTTTATTAGTTATCTATTTTCTAGTTATCTAAGAAGTGGTGAAGATTATCGTAATATTGAACCAATTATTCAAATTAATTTTAATGATTATGATGTTGATAAAAATAATAAAGATATAATTGATGTATATATGATGATGAATAAAAATGGCAATATATTAA
>JAAWGF010000005.1 GCA_022795155.1 Bacilli bacterium
TGATGATGAGTATATCGGGATATACACAAAATTATCTAAAAAAGAATTAGAATATAATACTTATATTGCTGAAGCTAAAGAAGAGGGATTTAATAGTGGCTTTAATGATGGTGAAAAATCAGGCGAAAGAAACAAACAATTAGAGATTGCTAAAAATCTTTTAAATCAAAATATAAATATACATGTTATATGTATAGCTACAGGCCTTACTATAGAAGAAATAGAATCATTAAAATAGTGTTTTGACATTTTTAATTAATTATTATTATTGAAGATATTAACAAATGTAATTTGTGTTATAATATTTATAGGTGAGATATATGATTAAAATATATAAAACTAACACTAATGGTGAAATAGAGAAATTAAAAAAGATAGAGCCTAATAGTTGGATAAATTTGTCAAATCCTAATTTTGATGAAATAAAGGAAGTTATAGAAAAAACCAAAATTTCTGAATCATTATTATTAAAAGTTTTGGATTATGAGGAGTTACCAAGAATTGAAACGGAAGATAAAGCAACTTTAATTGTTGTTGATGTCCCTTATGTTGAGGATAAAAAAAGTAAAAACAAATATTCAACTGTTCCTGTTGGTATAATTACAAAAGGAAACTATTTTTTAACGGTTTGTTTGAAGGAGACAGAAATATTTAATGATTTCAAACACAATAAAATAAAGGGTGTTGATACGGCTAAAAAGACAAGATTTATTATTCAATTATTACTTAAAATTGCTAATTTTTATATAAAATATTTAAATTTAATAAATCGTGAAATTGAAAATAAAGAAAAGTCTTTAATAAAATCAACTTCAAATAAAGAATTGCTTAATTTAATGCATATTCAAAAAAGTTTAGTTTATTTTGTAACTAGTTTAAAGGCTAATGACATCATTTTGGAAAAGTTATCTAAAGGTAATATTATTAATATGTATGAAGAAGATTTAGTTTTGTTAGATGATGCCATGATTGAAAGTAAACAAGGCATAGAAACTGCTAATATTTATCGTGAAATTTTAGCTAGTATGTCGGATACTTACGCTAGTATTATTAATAATAATCTTAATGGAATTATGAAATTTTTAGCAGGAATTACGATTGTTCTTTCCATTCCAACAATGATTTCATCTTTTATGGGGATGAATGTTCCAATGGGAAATTTATCAGATAATCCATTTGCTTTTATAATTATTTTAATTATTTCTATTTTGATATCAATTATTATTGCTTTAATTTTAAAGAAGAAGGATATGTTATAATGGTTTATTTATTATATGGTACAGAAGAATTTTTAATTAGTCGAGAAATTAAGAATATTGCTAAAAGTAATAATATAGATGATATTGATGTAAGCTATTATAATTTAGAAAATGATTTGCTTGATAATATTTTAGATGATGCCTCTATGAATTCATTATTTAGTACAAAAAAGATTATTTTAATTGCTAATGCCTATATATTTACAGGAACAATTAAGAAAAAAGGGCTTAATCATAATACTGATTTATTAATTAAATATTTATTTAATCCTAATCCTGATACCATTTTGATATTTACAAATAATGATGAGACAATTGATGATCGTAAAAAAATTGTTAAAAGTATAAAAAACAATGGAACTGTTAAAGAATTTAATAAATTAAAATCTAATGATAGTTTTATTAAACAAGAATTAGATGATTATGAAATGTCAATTTCAACTATTAAAGTATTTAGCGATTATGTCGGAGCAAATTTAGCTATAATAGCATCAGAAATTGAAAAACTAAAATTGTATAAAGGTAATGATAAAAATATTACAACTGATGATATTTATAATGTTTGTAGTGAGTTTGTTGATGTGGATTTAAATGAATTAACAAATAGTATTGTCAACAAAAATATTAAACAAGCTCTGAAAATATATGAAGAATTAGTTAAACAAGGAGAAGAACCTATTCAAATCATTATCAGATTGGCTAATCAATTTAGAATTATATATCAGGTTAAAGAATTATCTAAAAAAGGTTACTCTAGTAAAGATATTACAAATATTTTGGGAATTCACCCATATCGTGTTCAAAAGGCTTTAGAAAATTCTTATCAGTTTTCTAGTCAAAAATTATTAGATTATTTAAAAAAATTAGCTAAAATTGATGAAGATATTAAAATAGGTGTGACTGATAAAAATATGGCTTTAGAATTATTTATTTTGGAGGTTTAGAAATAATCAATATTAACTTATAATAAAAAATACGGTGGTTGTTAAATCACGCGTATTTTTATTTGACGATATATTTTAATAATGAATTAGGTTCAGTATGATTATTTACAATATCATGAATTAAATTTATAAGTTCATTATTAATGTTTTGTTCTACTAATAATTTTTTGATGGATAATAGAGCATCTAATCCTTCAACGGTCGTTTTATTTAAATATTCATCAATTTTATTTTTATCAGTATTTTGGCCAATAAGATATCCTAAAGTAAAATTGCGACTTTTTTTACTACTACATGTAAGAATGATGTCTCCAATACCACTGGAACAAAAAATAGTATCTTGATTTCCACCAAATTCAACAATTAGATTTTTAGTTTCACTTATAACATTTGTTAAAAATGAAGCCTTAGTTGATTCAGAAGCATTAATTCCTTCTAGTATGCCACAAGCAATTGCAAATATATTTTTTAAAGTCCCTGAAAGCTCAACACCAATTATATCATTAGTGGTTTCAATTTTTATATAATCTGATGGAAAAATATCTTTTACTTCATTCAAATTATTACCAGCTAAAGTTAAAATAATAGTTTCTTTTTCTATAGTATCTATAGCAAAGCTTGGACCAGACAAAATAGAAATGTTCTTTGTTTTTAATGTATATTCAACAATATCATAAGCAAATTTATTGGTATCGTCATTTATGCCTTTAGATGCAATACAGATTTTTGCATTGTTACTTATTTTATTTTTTAATAATTGAATTGTATCTTCAATATAGTTAGTGGGTATTGCAATAATTATTAAATCAATATTTTTAATGGCATTATTGATATCGTTTGTAAAATTGATTTTTTTGGATAATTCAATATTAGGAAATAATTTTTCATTTTTATATGTTTGCTTTAAGTCGTTAATTTCATGCTCAATAATAGAGTAAACTGTTACATTGTTTTTATCAATTAAAATATTGGCTAGGGCTAATCCATAAGCACCAGCTCCAAGTATTAAAATGTTCATTTATTTAATTCCTCCAATTTATTTATTATTTCTTTTAATTTTCGTTCATTTATATTATTACCAGGTTGATAATATTTTTTACCAACTAATTTATCTGGTAAGTATTGCTGTTTGACAAAATGGTTAGGATAGTTATGAGGGTATAAATAGTCTTTAGAATTTGTTTTAATATGATTAGGTACATTTCCCGTATTCCCAAGCCTTATATCATTTAGAGCAGCATCAATTGCTAAATATGCGCTATTAGATTTTGGTGATAAGGCTAATTCGATAACAATATTAGATAGGATAATTTGCGCTTCGGGAAAACCAAGACGTTCACAAGCATTAATAGCAGCGTCTACTTTTGGACCCATAGATGAATTAGCTAAACCAATATCTTCATAAGCTATTACTGTCATTCGACGATATATAATGTCCAAATCTTCAGCTTCAATTAATCTAGCTAAATAGTGTAATGCTGCATTAACATCACTACCACGAATTGACTTTTGAAAAGCACTAATAGCGTCATAATAGCCATCATCATTTTTATCATGAAAAAAAATTGGTTTGCTATTTATATTTTTAATGATATCGGTATTGATAATAAAATCATTAGTAGAATAGTAGGCTACTTCTAATAAGTTATAAGCATACCTTAAATCACCACTTGCTAATCTACTTATTAGTTCTATACTTTCATCATCAATTTGGATATTTTCTAAGACTTTTTTTTCAATAACCTTTTTTAGACCTTTTTTTATATCATCTGTTTCTAATTCCTTTAATTCAAAAATTTGACAACGGCTACGAATCGCTGGATTAATTTTATGATAAGGATTAGATGTTGTCATACCAATTAAAGTTATTAAACCACTTTCCAAATATGGTAAAAGTAAATCTTGTTTGTCTTTATTAAGACGGTGAATTTCATCCATAATGACGACCATATTTCCGTACATTTTTGCTTCTTCAACAACTATATCAAAATCTTTTTTATTATTTATAGTCGCATTTAATAAGCGATAACGTAAATTTAATTCTTCAGTTATAGCTGTAGCAATAGTTGTTTTACCAATTCCAGGTTTTCCATATAAAATCATTGAAAACAGTTTTTTATTATTAACTAAATTTCTTATTATTTTATTTTCGCCAATTAAATGTTGTTGACCGACAATATCATCTAATTTTTTAGGACGCATTTTGATTGCTAATGGTTCTGCCATATTATCACCTAATAATAATTTTATCAAAAAATGTCTTAAAATTAAAGTTAATTCTAAAATTAATAGTTTTAATTATTATTTTCATGATGATTATATTAATGGCATCGAACAGATTAGAAAGGCATATTTTAAAGATATTACCGCATGTTAGTAAGGCTAATTTAATGATTGGCACTGATACTACTAAAAAGGCTAAAGTATTTTATATACTGGATAATAAAAATATTGCTTTAGAACTTATTATTGAGATAATGGTTTTAAAAGGTCAAATGCAAATTATTAATACGTTAGTTAAAAAATGATTATTATACATTATTTATATTATAAATTTATTTTGACATTTTTGCCTATCTGGTTTATAATTATAATGGTGGAAGGTATATGAAAACACTTAATTATAGTGATTGGTTTAAACAAGAAGGAAAAGATTTTGTAAATTATTTACTAATAGATAAAAAATATAGTTTGGATACCATTTTTTCATATAAAAATGATTTAGAAAAATTTTTTGTTTTTTTTAAAAGTATGCCGATTAAAAATATTAGTAAAAACAATTTGCGCAATTATCTAAAATATTTGAATGAATCTGAATTAAGTGAAAAAAGTATCTCGCATAATATTTCGACACTTCGCTCATTTTATAAGTTTTTAGTTGCTGAAAATTATTTAGATAATAATTTAATTATGTTTATTGATTTACCTAAAATTCCTAAAACATTACCAAATGTTTTATCAATTGAAGATGTAGATAAATTATTGGATATAAGAGTGGCTGATAAATATTCTGCACGGAATAAAGCTATGCTTGAATTAATGTATTCTAGTGGACTTAGAATAAGTGAACTTATAAATTTGAGGGTTGTCGATGTTTCTTTAGATGAAGCTCTTGTAAGAGTTTTAGGAAAAGGTTCAAAAGAAAGAATTATTCCCGTTGGGGATTGTGCACTTAGTTCCTTAAATAGATATATATCTATTTATAGACAAGATTTATTAAAAAAACAAAGTTCGGATTATTTGTTTTTATCAAGTCGTGGTAGCAAGATGTCTAGGCAAGCGTTCTTTAAAATTATTAAAGCTATAGCTTTAGAAAAGAATATCAGAACTGAAATTTCACCACATACTTTAAGACATTCATTTGCAACCCATATGTTGAATTATGGGGCTGATTTAAGAAGTATTCAGGAATTACTAGGACATTCTGATATATCAACAACGCAAATATATACACATATTTCTAAAAATAAAATAAGTGATGATTATAAAAAAAGTCATCCACATTCTAATTAAAAAGAGTAGAAAGAGGAGTTAAGTATGAAATATAAAAGAGTTTTTTTAATTGTTTTAGATTCAGTTGGTGTAGGTTCGGCTAAAGATTCAGACAAATATGGTGATGGACCATCCAATACACTAGGACATATTATTGAAAAGACTAGTGTTAAATTACCAAATTTACAAAAAATGGGACTTTTAAATATTTTAGATTTAAGTGAAGAGAAAACACTTGGTTATTATACAAAGGCGCTTCCTATTAGTAATGGTAAGGACTCTTTAACTGGACATTTAGAACTCATGGGTTTAAAAACGGATATTGCGCCCAAAACTTTTACAGAAACAGGATTTCCTAAGGAGTTAATTGAAGCGATTGAATATGAAACAGGACGCCATGTAATTGGGAATTGTAGTGAGAATGGTGAGAAGATAATTGAACGTCTTGGCGTTGAACATATGAAGACTGGTAATTTAATTATTTATACATCAGCTGATTCGGTTTTACATATTGCAGCTCATGAATCAATTATTCCTGTTAGAGAATTATATCGTATATGCGAAATTGTTCGTAAATTAACTTTGAACGATGAGTGGCGAATTGGAAGAATTATCGCTAATCCTTTTGCAGGTAAACCTGGCTCTTTTGTAAGAACTAGCAATCGTCATGATTTTGCTTTGGACCCAAATGAAAAAACAGTTTTGGATAATTTAAAAGATAAAGGATATGATGTTTTAACAATCGGAAAAATATGTGATATTTTTAATAATCGTGGTATTACAGCAGCAACAAGGACTACAGATAATTTAGATGGTATTAAAAAATTGGTTAAATTAATGAAGCTTAATTTTAAAGGCTTAAGTTTTACTAATTTAAATGATTTTGATACTAATTATGGACATCGAAGAGATGTTGAAGGATATTCTAAATCATTAAGCGAATTTGACAAGTATTTACCTAATATTGTTAATTCGTTAAAACTGGACGATTTGTTAATTATAACCGCCGATCATGGTAATGATCCCACTTATATTGGAACAGATCATACAAGAGAAAATGTTCCTGTTCTAATCTTTTCTAGAAATTTTAACGGACGTGGTGAGTTACCATATCTACAATCTTTTGCTGATATTGGAGCGACTATAGCTGATAATTTTGGAGTACAAATGCCTAATATTGGCAAGAGTTTTTTAGAAAAATTAAAATAGAATTGGTAAAACTAATTCTTTTTCTTTTCCTTTTTGGTATAATAAGTATATATAGAGGAGTAGTATTATGATTTTAATAATTGCTGAAAAGCCTTCGTTAGCACGCAATATTGTAGCTGGCATTGGGGCTATGAAAAAAATGGATGGATATTTTGAAAACCAAGATTATATTGTAACTTGGGCTTTTGGGCATTTATTTACTTTGTATGATATTGAAGATTATTCGGATAAAAAAATAGAAAATATAAGGTGGAATTTAAATAATATTCCATGTTTTCCCAAAAAATTTATGTTTAGCCTAAAGAAAGATAATAATAAACAAATTGATAAAGGAATTTTAAAACAATTTAATATTATTAAAGATTTGTGTAACCGAAATGATGTTATTAAAATAGTTAATGCAGGTGACTCAGATCGTGAAGGTGAAATTATTGTCCGTTTATGTATTGAAAATGCTTTAAAAACAAAAAAAGAATTGTTAAGGCTATGGTTACCTGATCAAACTCCCGAAACTGTTTGTCAAGGATTAAAAGAAATGAAAAATGAGATTGAATATGATAATTTGGCTAATGAAGGTTTTGCTAGGACCTATATTGATTGGCTATATGGTGTTAATTTAACACGATATGCTACTTTAAAAACAGGTACTTTACTTAGAGTAGGAAGGGTTATTGTTCCTATTGTAAAAGCCATTTATGATCGTGATAAAAGTATTAAAGAATTTATTCCTGACATTTATTATAGTATTACTTCCGAATCTCAAACTAATGGTGAAATTATTGAGCTAAATTCTAAAGAAAAATTTGATAAAAATGTATTGGAAGAAGCGAAAAAATTATGTGATAAATATAACCAAGAAAAAGCTATAGTTACTCATAAAAATATAAAAAAAGATATATTGTCACCAGGTAAATTATACTCTTTAACTAAATTACAAAATTATTTAGGCAAGAAATATAAAATGCCTATGGATAAGTCTCTTTCAATAGTTCAAAAATTATATGAAGAAGGATATTTAACTTATCCAAGAACAAATTCAGAATATTTAGCAACTAATGAAAAAGAAAAAATTAAAAAGATATTAGAAAATTTCTTAAAATTAAATTACCCAGTTGTATTTAAAGACAAGAAAACTATTTTTGACGATAGCAAAATTGAATCACATTCAGCTCTTACACCGACTTATAAAATACCTGATAAATCTAAATTAACTAGTGATGAAGATTTGGTTTATTCAGCTGTTATGAACCGTTTTATTGCGGTATTTTGTAGTGACGAATGTAAAATTGAAAAAACAGAGATTAAAATTAAAGTTGGTGATTTAGAAGAATTTGTGCTAAAAGGTAATGTTATTACTCAAAAAGGTTGGACAAAGTATGATGAATATTCAAAAAATGATAAAATTTTGCCAAATTTAAATATTAATGATGAGATTAATATAAATTTCGAACCAAAAGAAAAAAAGAAAACACCACCTAAACATTATACAATCGAGACTTTAAATAATTACTTAAAAAATCCTTTTAAAGACGATAAAATAAAAGTTGATGATGAATTTGAGGATGATAGTGAAGATTATAAAGCCATTTTTGAGGGTTTAGAGTTAGGAACAGAGGCAACAAGAACTAGTATAATTGAAAATGCTATTAAAAGTAAATATATTGAATTAAAGAAGGATGTTTATTATATATTACCAGGCGGCGAATATTTAATTGAATCATTGTTACAAATGAATATCAATATGGATAAATATAAAACGAGTACTTTAGGACAAGGATTGAAAAAAGTTTTTCGTGGTGAATTAACCATTAATGATGTTGTTGAACTTACAAAAAAGGAAATTAATGAGGTTTTTGATAAACGAAATAATAGTGGAATAAACACTGATACAGGTTTTTTTAATGATGTTATAGGTATTTGCCCATTGTGTGGCAAAAATGTTGTTAAAACACGTTATAATTATGGTTGTATAGGCTATAAAGATGGTTGCGATTTTAAAATTAATTTTGTTATTTGCAAAAGAGTCATTTCTAAAAATATGGCTATAGATTTATTAAAAAATAAAAAAACATTTAAAATAAATGGTTTTAAATCAAAAAATAATAAAGATTTTTCAGGCTATTTAATGTTAGATAATGATGGAAAAGTTAATTTTAGTTTTGATAGTTAAAATATAAAATAATATTTAAATTATGAATATTGTTTTGTTTTAATAAAATATTGGTCAAAATGGATTATTTTTGTTACAATATAGATATTTAAGTAAAAGGAGAAGATTTATGATTAAAAAGGAAAAACAAAATATTCAAAATAAAGAACCAAAAATGTTAATATCATTTTCTACAATATTAGGAATATTAGGTATTTTGTTATCTGGTTTAGTTATTATATTTCAGTTTTCAGAATATGTTTATAGAATGCAATGGTTTTACCGTTGGAAAATAAATGAGGTGTTTTTTGTTCAAGATTCTATGAATATCGTAAATAATTTAATGTATAGTTGCTTCATATTAGGGGTAATCGTATTTTTATTTATATTGATGTATAGGATTTTAAATACAAAAAAAAGACAAATTAAAAATTTGATAAAATTTTTAATTTTCTTTGTACCTATATATTCATTACTAAGCATCAAAACTTTTTATAATTATAATTTTAATATGATTTCATATTTTCTTGGAATGTTTATATGTTTAGTTTTTTTTAAATTCTATATTAAAAAAGTTTCTAAATTTATTAATGTGCTAAAAAATGCAGAACAGAGTTTTATTTTACATATAGAGCTAATCGAAGATTTATTTATAATTTTTATTATAACTTTTATAATAGTTATTGGATTAGGATTTTTTAATGCTCTTTTTATTAGAGATTATCAAATAATTTCAAATGATAAGAATGATTGTAGTGTTATTTTATATTCTACTAAAGATTACTATATAATAGCAAATTGTACAATTGAAGATAATAATTTGATTGTATATAATAATACTCAAAGAAAAATAAATAATTATAATATTATGTCTCATTGGGAAAATTTTGATAAAATAATAAAAAAATAATTTATGAATAAAAAGTAAATAATTAATTAGCGTTTCATATAATTTATTGGTGATAATATGGACAAAGCTACTTTATATGCTTTTTTATTAACAACAATTGCAGGTTTATCAACTTTGATAGGTAGTATCTTTATTTTTATTAAAAATCATGATAAGAATAAAATTATTTGTGCTTCTTTAAGTTTTGCAGCAGCGGTTATGATAACTGTCTCATTTACCGATTTAATTCCCGAATCGCTTAATTTATTTACCAATAAATATGTAACGTTGTTTTCTATTATATTACTACTTGTTGGTATTAATATTGGTTTAATTTTATCGTTTTTAATTGATAAGTATTTACCCGATAATAAATTTGGCAAAGATAACAAGTTATATAGGGTAGGAATATTTTCAATGATAGCTATTATATTACATAATATTCCTGAAGGTATGGCAACATTTATGGCCAGTAATGCTAATATATCTTTAGGAATATCACTTACAATAGCCATTGCGTTACATAATATTCCCGAAGGAATTAGTATTTCTGTTCCAATTTATTATGCTACCAATAGTAAATTAAAAGCAATTCTATATACAGCTTTATCTGGTTTATCAGAATTATTTGGGGCAATTATTACTTATTTATTTTTAAAACCTTTTATAAATGATACAATTATGGGATTATTGTTTGCTATTATTGCTGGTATAATGTTGCATATAGCCATTTACGAACTTTTACCTACCTCTTTAAAATATAATAATAAAAAGATGACAATAATTTTATTTTCTATTGGTATTGTCTTTATGTTGACAAATCACTTTCTTTTTAATTAGAATAGGTATAGAATAGAGTAGGTGAGTGGTATGGAAAGAATTTTTAAATATAATCCTAAAGGCGTATGTTCAAGAGAAATGTTATTTATAATCGATAATGATATTATAAGAAAAGTTGAAATTACTGGCGGATGTCATGGTAATTCCCAAGGTATTGCTAGTTTATGTATTGATAGAAATATTAATGATGTAATTAAAATTTTAAAAAATATTAAATGTGGAAATAAAAATACATCATGTCCAGATCAAATAGCTATTGCTTTAGAACAGTATAAATTATCTAAATAAAAGAGACATAAAATGTCTCTTTATTTGGGTTATCTACAATCTGTATTTTCAAAATTGTTGCTTTTACTATCAGTAATATTATTATTTGATTCGTTAGTAAATCCAACGTCATTACTTTTAGCATTACTGTTAGCATTATTACTAATACGATTATTACTTTTATTAGTAATGTTAGCATTTGATTGTGCATTATTTTTTTTCATTTTGATCACCCAATAATATTATTAACAAGAATTAAATAATTATACTAATTAAGCAAATAGAATTAAAACAATTATTAAGATTGTTGCTATTAACAATGCTATAAAAGCATATAAAAATTTACCTAAACTTGAGCGAAAGATGCTTTTAATATATTCCATAAAAATACCTCATTTCTTATTTAAAAAAACACAAAAAATATCATTTAGTTAACATAATATAAAGTGTAAAAAAATTTTTAATTACTCTATCATTATTATACCTCATTAGAAATTATAACATATAAAAATTATAAAAAGTGTGTTTTTTTTAAAAAAAATGAATGTTTGACACTTAAAAAGTGTCAATTTTAATTTATGCCGAGAAAACTATTGATATTTAGTCGACGTGTTTTAAGCTTTAATGCGAAAAAAATGATTTTTGACTCTAATTTTAGAAAAAGTGGCAACCGATTTTTTAGGCACGTGTAGGCAATTTTATGTCGCGAAAGTTCTTTACAAACTATGGAAATTTTTGATATAATAAATTCGAACAAAAAGAAGAAAAAAAGAAAGTATCTTTTATCTTCACATAAATTTAAAAAACAACATAATCGTCGTCGAATTGTGTATCAGTAGCAAACTCACACATATAATCACAGTATAAATCGTAATCATTAGTGAATAAATAATCATCGACGCGATTGTTGTTTTTTATGTTAGATAATAAATCTATCGCATTACTAGTAATATCGATAGTTTCATTAAATCTTGCGAAAATATCGCAAGATTTACTAACATCATTGTTGATCATAAACAAACTCCTTTCTTTTTTTGCAACTTTTTGTTGCGAAAAAACAACAAAATCAAAAATTAGAAAAGTTTGTCAAGAAACGTGAAATAAATTTGCCGTTAAACACGTGCCATAAAAAAATTGAAAATTCGTTAGAATTTTCATATAAATAAGGTAGCCCTTTTTCACTTCTTTAGCTACAAAAATCATGCATTTCGCAACATTTTTTTATAATTCACGTCGGTGTACTAAATGTCAATAGGCAAATTGGAATAAATAAAAAATGAAAAATACGTAATAAAATGTGCAATTACGAATGTAATCAGCACTTGTCTAAAATGACCACACTTTTTTAAATTTCAAAGAACAAAAAAAATACAAAATATTTGTATTTTTATTATTGACAAAAAAGTTATTTATATAATAAACTTGTTTTAGCACTAGAATTTTTTTGAAAAGAATAAAAATAAACGTATTGGATGGTTCGAACTAACTTATAATTGTTATTGTTTTAATCTTTTATTTTTTAATAATTTAATTATTAAAATTGAAACAATAGTTATTCCTATAACTGGAACTTTTATTGCTAAAATAATTAAAAACAAGAATAATAATATAAATATTCCTACAAAGAATATTATTGCATTTATTATGTTTGAAAACATAATATCATTCCTTTCTATAACTCTAGTGCTAAAATAAATTTATTGTTTTTCTTTGATGAACTCTAACTATAACGTTAGGGTTTTATTTTTTTATCTTCATATTTATTTAATTTATTATCTTCGTAATAATAATATTCTCCACATTTAGAACACATAAATGTTTCGTCGAATACTTCTATTAAATCATTATTGTCTTTTGGGCATGATAGATTGTTTTCTACGTATTCTTTAATTTTTATACTTTCTTTTTGTTCATCAGTTAATTGACTTTCGAAGTATTTGTCTAACATTTCTTCATAACTTTTCATTAAATATCTTTCCTCTCTAAATCTTTTGATTGGAAACTTTCTTTACCATTTGAAAAAAATATTTTGTAACCACATTTGTTTACTATTTTTTCTATTGTTTCAAATGTTGGTTGTCTAGTTTCTGTTTCATAATTTCCTAGTGTTGTTCTGTTCATTTTTAATAAACTTGCTAAATCTTCTTGACTTAATTCCTTGTTTTTTCTTACATATTTTATAATTTTTCCTATCATTTTAATCCCTTCTTATTTATATTGTCACATATTGTGACATTTTTTTCTTGACATGCCACGATATGTGGCATATAATATAAAATGAAATGACACAAAACGTGTTAGATTGTAAGGAGGTGTAAATATTGACAGGTTAAATAAAATAGACAATATAGAAGAAAATTGTCTAAATGAAATATTAAATAATCTTGTATATGTTCGATTAACTATTGTGAATTGTGTTTTATCTACTGAACCGATTTATACTATTGTTTTAGATTATGTTTGTAATAATGAAAAAATCGAACGATTAGCGAATTCTTATGATGATTTAGGAATTGCATTAGAAAGTTATTATATGTTTGTTAAATATTTAAAAAAAAGAAAAGGTGTTTAAAAAATGAATACAAGTATTGAAATAGATTACTCTAAAGGTAAAATTTATATCCCAGATGTTAGTGTTTATGATAGTGTTTCTGTTAAAATTGCTAGTAATGAACCTTTTGATAAAAAGCATTATTTGAAATTAAAAAAATTTATCAGAAATCATGACATTTTAGATGATGATGTTTCTTATTATGAATTTGATTATGAAAAAAAAGAAGATTGTTTAAAATATTATGAAAAAATAAAAGAAATCTTAAAAAAGAAAGTTGAGGAAAAAAATGCAAATTAAAAAAAGTTGTTATTTAATAAATATAGAAAAAGTTAATTTTACAAATGAACAAACTGGAGAATTAAAAGAAATGTGTAAGGTTAATTATATTATGCCAGTTGAGGAAAACGAACGATTTTATGGTAATGCAATTTTCGAATGTTATATACCAGTAGAAAATTTTGATAAATTAAAGAAATATGTTTTAAAGCCAAATATTGATTTTATCTATGAAGAAAGAGCACTGAAAAATGGTTTTAAAATATTTCCAATCAAAATTGCTGATGTTGATTTACGAAAATCATAATAGTTTTTTCAATAACGTTTTAGTTATTTTTGAAGATACTAAAGGTAAAACTAGATATAAAATATGTAAATCTACAACTGATAAGTTATTTACTTATAATGGTTTTGGTTATTATATTTTATTAATTAATCGTTTTTATGAAAATGGTTATTATTGTGAAGATACTATTTATAATCTTTACCATAATAGATTTTCTAAAAAAAAGAAAATTGATTTTTTAAATATAGTTGATTTTCTAATAAAGCTTTTTAATTAATGGAAAAAGACATTAAAATAATTAAATATTTAGTAATACTTTTGGTTTTCCGATTATTGTTTAAGTATCTATTAATGATAATTAAACAATTAATAATTTGGTATAGAAGATTTAAACAAAGCTAATGATTTTTGATTATTACACTAATAACCTTTAATATGTTACTCCTTACAACTATATTAAGAAAATGTTTAAATCTTTTATATATAGATGTTTCATACAGTTTATAACTGTTTGAATAAAAAAAAGAATAAAATTGCGCAACTTTTATTCGTTGAATTTTTGACGAGTGAAAGGGGGTTGGTTCTCAATGGAACAATCTGCAAGTACATTATCTAGCTTTTTAGCTAGTGGCACTGAAATGATTACTTGGTTAATCGATAGTGCTATTTCAATGATTACAAAGTTAATGGCAAATCCAGTAACTGCATGTTTTTTAATCATTGGTCTTGTTGGTTTTGTATTTACAACTTATCGTATGATAACACGTAGATAGTAGTGTGAACTAGCTTAAAAAAAGAAATTTTTAGAAGTATTATTGATTTCTTTTTTTTTAGAAAGTTGAGGTTTTAAAAATGCAATATGATAATTTCAATGTATTTCTTGACATCATTGATAAGTTTTGTATGTTTGTTGTTGGTAACCCTATTTTACAATTTTTTTTAGGCTTTGCGTTTATTTCTTTGCTTTATAGAATTTTTATTAAGATTTTTGGTATTAAAAGTATTACTAAAAAAATAACAATGAAAAAAAATAAAAATGATTTTGATTATTTTTTTGATAATGAACGATTTAATTATGCTAGGAAGGGTAGTGATAAAAATGATTAGTTTTATATTAGGTTTTAGCATTACATTAAATATATTATTTATAATTTTAACTATTTTAGTAGTTAAAATTGTTAAGAAGAAAAAAGACGTGTTTAGTTTTTTAGACTGTATTGTTGATAAAGATAGTTATACAGATTTTATGAAGTAGGTGTTATATGAGAAACAAATTATTTATAATAACTATTGTTATATTTAGTTTTTTATTAATTGATAAAGTTAGTGCTTTAGAAGTTACGTATGATTATGATAGTGATAAGCTTAATTTACTTGATGATAATAAAGAAATTGTCGATAATATAGTTAATATTGCTAATGATAATAACACTAATAATTATACTTTTGTAATATTTTTTGGAAGAGATTCTAACGGTTATCATTTGTCCGTCGGTATTGCTGGTTATACTTGTGATAATTTGTATTTTGGACCATATAAAAATCCATATGGCTATTATTTACAATCTACTGTTGTTCAACCAGGTTTAAATATAAGTTTAATTAAGAATTTTAATCAGTATTATAAATTTTATTTTACTGACGATTTAGAAAATTTTTATAATTCTATTTCTAATGTTTTTTTAAATGGTACTACTACGAATAACGGTTTGTTAAGTCAATACGCAAGTTCAAACCCTTTTTATTCCGATTACTTAAGTAATTCTATATTTGCAATTCCAGTTTATTCAAATGTTCCTATTGAATATTATCAATTCAATACATCTTATAATGATACTATTAAAATAAATGAGGTTGTTTATAGTTATGGCGACACAATACCAACTTATTATGATTATGCTTATTCATCACCAACAATTTATAAATTTGATGACACTATACACGATGATAATATTGCGCAAACTTATTTTAATTTAAATTTACAAGATTTAGCGAAAAATGATTATAATTTAAATTTAAAATATGCTTATGGAAACTATACTAGTGATATATTAGCTCCTTTTTTGAAGATTACTTATAATGATAATACTAATTCTTATATATCAATTGTTACTGATGAAAAACCAACTGTTAATGTTTTTATGGGATATTTTGAGATGTGTTTAGATAATTCCAAACCTATTAGTAATGTTCAAATTGTTTTCCCTATGGAAAATACAAAAGATATTGATTATAAAATACAATTAGAAAGTAATGTTAAATTTGATATATCTTATGTTTATGATGAAATTTTTAATAATTATTTACAAACTATTGATATAACTGGCAAATATAGTGTTAATTTTATACCTAAATTAGTTGAACATAATAGTGATGTTTTTCAAGATTTTTATTTAATTGGTGATAATTTTGAAATTAGAATACTTCATAATGTGGACTCAGATATACAAAATGCTATAAATACAGTTTATAAAAATTGGAATAGGTCGTCATTTAGATATTTTGAAGGTGTTAATCAAGTTACTAATGCTATTCAATTTATTAATAATGATTATGAAAATTATCCTTTGAAAACATATAGTGTAACTTATGATACTCGATATTGGGCTTATTCTATTTTTGAAAAAAGGGATAGTGTTATATTAGTTACTAACCCCAATACTGGCATTACTAATACTTGGGACGCTACAAAAATTACACAAAATATTTATACAAAACTTGAATATAGCGATTTTCAATTTTTGTATTCTACTTTGAAAAAATTTATTGATGAACATGATAGCTCTGTTAATCTTGTTACATTATCACTTTTTAATATATTTGATACTTGTCCTTATTATATTAAGAATTTATTTTTTGTATTTATTTTGTTTTCTATAATTGCTTGTTTTGTTTCTTTCTTGGGTTGGAAGTAGGTGTTATATGAGTATTTTTCTTGGTTTAGTCTTGAAACTAGGCGCAATAACTTTTGCATTTGTAGGCGTTAATGAACTTATCGAAAAATTTACGGGCAATGATTTAGTAGAACAAATATATAAATTGGTTACTGAATATATTCCTGGCGCATTTAAATTTCTTGTTACTAGCATTGATATGCTTAAAACTACATGCGAATATTTACCAACTGAGTTAAAAACTATTTTTATATCATTTTTTATATTGATATTTTCTTTATTAGTTATTAAATTTTTTAAGAAATAGAGGTGTTGAACAATGTTATTAAGTGAA
This sequence comes from Bacilli bacterium, assembly GCA_022795155.1. GTDB lineage: Bacteria > Bacillota_I > Bacilli_A > RF39 > UBA660 > CAJLIR01. The sequence goes on from JAAWGF010000005.1 coordinate 17,394, forward strand.
TTTATTTCTTTATTTACATTTGTTTGCAAAATGTTTTGGTCGTTTTTGATTGTTATTTATAATATTCCGCTTACTAAAAATATTCGTTTTGGCGATACTTTAGTTGTAATTATTATGATAATTTTTGTTGTAATCATTGCATTTAAGCCTCTTAAAAAAGGATAAAAAAATGAATAAAATATTTAGATTAAAATATATTGCTCATCAATTTGTAAATAAAATATTTTATATAATTACTTTTATTTTTGGTTTTATAACTGGTTTATTGTTTAATGTTAATTTTTATACTAAAATTATTGAAATGGTTAGGAGTTGTTTTTAATGAGTGAAATAGTTAATTTTTATGATTTGGCCGTTAATTTAGTTGGTACAGTACCACCACAGTATGAAATAATTTATTTTATTGTTACTGTAGCGTTAGTTTTTTGTACTTTGCTAATAATTATGTCGCCATTACTATTATTCAAAGCGATAGGGGGACGTTAATATGAATTTGTTTGGAATTCCCGTAATTATACCTTATTCGGCTTATATGACGTTTTTAGGTAATTTTAGCGAGTATTCTACATTTGATACATTTATTTCATCTAATATGGTTATACCACTTTATATATTCGTTAATTTTATGTATTTGTGGTTTATATTTGGTTGTATTATACCGTTTTTGTATAAATGTATTATTTTTGTTAAAAATAGTTTATTTCGTTAATGTTGTCAATTTAGCAAACGTATAAAAGCGTAGCGATTATGCCGTTTGCGTTATTGACGACACTTATTAAGTATAATGGTTTTAACCGAAAGGGCTTTAGTCCTTTTGGCTTAGTAGCCTAAATACTTTAAACATGGAGGTTTTGTATGATTATATTAGTTTATTTAGTACTAGGGGTTTTTGTTATTGCTAAAATAATTGAAATATTTACTACTAAAAAGAATAATTTGTTTGATATTTACATTGGTGTTCCAGGTAGTGGTAAAACTACTTTTGCCGCATGGCTTACTAAACGCGATTTAAAGAAAAAAAGGGATGTTTATTGTAATGTTCCAATTAAAGATACTTATAAAATAAATAGGAGCGATATAGGTCATTATTTATTAGAACATGGTTCATTAATTATTGATGAAGCCGGGATTGATTATAATAATCGTAGTTCAATTAATAAAAAATCAAGTAAGTATATGACTGAGGAAGAAATAAAATTTTATAAATATCACAGACACTTTGACATGGATGTTCATTTTTTTTCTCAAGCTTTAGACGTTGATGTTACTTTAAGACGTCTTGCTAGTGAAATATATTTGGTTAAAAGATCTATGCTACCATTTTGTATTAAACGTAAAAGGATTTTATATAGAATAGGGATTGACAAAGAAACTAGACAATTAAGGGATGAGTATTATTTTCAATTGTTTGGTTCTAGACATATATTTAGTCCTAAGTTGTGGAAAATGTTTAATTCTCATACAACTTATGAATTACCTATAAAAGAATTTGAAAAGTATTAATCGTATATTAATAATTTAAATTAGTTGTTGTGTTTGCGTGTTGCATTGGCACACGCAACACAACTATTTAAGGAGTTGATAATTTGTTCACTCGCTCTAGTAAACCAGTTATCACACGAGAACAAATTGAAAAAGCTGAAATAATGGAAAATCAGTTTTGGCGAGAACATTTTGAGAATGCCGCAAAATTGAGTTCTCTATTACTTGATAGTAGTCTCATATCTCCGTCACTTTTTGAAAAGTACGATATGAAAATAGTTAAGTGTGGTAATTATATACAAGTTTACAAATACCAAGAAATAAGAGAAAAAAAGAAAAAAGGTGTTGAAAAAGAAAAAGAGAAGAGTAGAGTAGTGCAAGATATTTTAAGATTAGATATTGATAATTTAAAAAAAATAGAAAAGGAAGAAAAAAAAGAAAATAAAAAAATAGAATTAAAAAAAATAGAAGAAAAAAACATTTATAGAAGTAGATTTCAGTTACAGAGAATAGTTAAATCTAATGAGGATATATTTAAAACGTTTATAACATTAACATTTGCTAATTTTGAAAAAATAAAAATAGACAAAAAAGATTTATTTTATTGGTTATGTCCTAATGTAGGAATTAATTTTAATTTTATTATATGTAAAGTTAATAATTATGTGTCTATATTTGATAAAGTTGATTTTAATAAAAAAATAGAAAATTATACATCTATAAAAAAATCTAATGAAAAATTTGATAATTGGCGAAGTAATTTAAAAAAAAGGTTAAAAAATGATTTTAAATATGTATGTGTCCCAGAGTTCCAAAAAAATGGTACAGTACATTATCATTTGTTAACCAATATAGATTATACCGATTTTGATTTATTAAGTAAAGATGAATTAAAAATATATAAGCCTAAAACTAGAAAATGGCAAATATTTAGAACTGTTAATTCTTGGAAATATGGCTATAGTAGCGCTATTGGTTTAAAAGATATAAATATTGTAGGTTATATATCAAAATATATGACTAAAGATATAGATAATAGATTATTTTCTAAACATCGTTATATGTGTAGTCGTGATTTATTGAAACCTAGTGTAATTTATATGAATTCTAATGACGTTAAAGACAATTCTAGATTAAATAATATATTAAATTTTAAATATGATGAATGTTTTAAGCAAGTATATTCCGATTTAAATGGTTTAGTAATTGATTTTATAGAATATAAACAATATGAAAATTTAGATATAAAGGAAGTGTTAGAAAATGGCTTTAATTAAACGTAGTAATAAAAAAACAAATTTTGCATTGCCCGTTACAATAAGAAAAAATAATTTTAAAACTTTATGGTATTATGATAATGAATATAGTCTATTTAGCGCATACAGACAATTACTTAAAATTAATATAGGTATTATTCCGAGTTATCCAGTAATATACTAATGCGAGAATATCAGTTAGACATATTTGGTAATTGGATACCAGTAGACTTTATTCGTAAATGTGAAAGATTAGATAAAAACTATAAAGTTAAATTTCAAAATCAAATGAAAAAATATTATAAAAAAAAGACTAGTAAATAACTAGTTTTTAATTGTTCAAATATTATCAAGTTAACATAATATAAATTATACGAACTAAAATATATAATATATTTATTAGATAATCACTTAATAATTTATTTTTATTGATAAAATTATTGGAAATTTAAATAATTAAATAATTAAATAATTAAATAATAGATTTATTATAAATCAAAATTATTATATAGTTCTATATTGCACAATTTAATTTTAACTATCTACACAACTATATATATCAAATTTTAATTATTGTTGTATATATTATATAAATTAAATTAATTTAAAATAGGGTATATTACTCTATTCTTATCCCCTATTTTAATTTACTTTTCTAGATTGTATTTCAGCGATTTTTTCAAATACTTCAGCAGCATTTTGACTATTTATTTCATTATAACCTAATTCCCTTAGGGCTTGAACTTTAATTGTATTTAATTCGAGTGTACGACTCATTTTTTCTTCCATTTTGTGTTCAATTTGGTTTACAAAACGTTTATGTGATTCTGCTAATTTGGTTTTAGAAGCTCCACCATTATTGTAAAGCGACATAGCTGAGAACATAATACTTTCAAAAATAAATTGTTCATCTTCATTAAATACAAATTCATCTGGTTTTATAGCTCCTGTAGCTTTAGCCATATATGCAAGTATGTATTTTAATTCCTTTGATGTTTCCATTGTTTGTAAATAATAATACAGATATTTGTATGCGTTATAAGCTTCAGTATCGCTATCATCATCTAAATTTTCTTTTAATAATTCAACTATATTATGTAATAGTTCTTTTTGTTTTTTGCCAATTCCATTATAAAGACTATTATCAACAAATTCCGTTTTTTGAGAATTATCAAATAAACTATTTAAACGTGTTTCTACGCTTAAAATATAATCAGTGTCTACTTTTATATTATCAACATCTTCTGCTGATTTTACTCCTAATAAATTTAATAATAAAACTTTTTTATCTTTAGGCCATTTATTGATATCATCTAATTCTAAATAATTATATATCATTTGGCGTGATACGCCTAACACTTTAGCTAATTTAACTTTCGATATTCCAAGTTCATGTAATATATCATTTAATCTACTCATTTCATAACCCTCCTATTATCATTTTACCATTTATATGTCAATTGTCAAGTGTAAAGTATTAGTATAGTTATGATTTGATTATAAATACCAAAGCTTTTTACCATTTTTTCGAACCTCTTTTATAATTCCCCCACCCAAACACTCTTCTCCATCATAAAAGACACAAGCTTGACCTGGGGTCACTGATTTTACTCCTTGCGGATACTTTACAATAATTTCATTTTCCAGATATTCCAAATTTACTTTATTATCAATTTGGCGATAGCGAAATTTGGCTGTACATTGGTTTGGTTTATAATCACTTATCCAATTTATTTGTTCAATAACAGCTTCCGTACTAATTAAATAATCATTTTTTTCATTTAGGGCTACATATAGAATATTGTCATTAATGTTTTTTCCTACAACAAATAATTTATCACTATTTCCTCCTAAATTTAGACCTTTTCTTTGACCAATTGTATAATACATTAAACCAATATGGTTACCGATTATTTCATTAGTATCAATATTTACAATTTTTCCTGGTATATTTGGTAAATAGTTTTTTAGAAAATTTTTAAAATTTCTTTCTCCAATAAAACAAATACCAGTTGAATCTTTTTTTTGCGCTGTTATTAATCCATTTTCTTCAGCTATTTTTCTAACGTCTGGTTTTTGCATATCACCTATAGGAAATAGAACAATTTCGAGCTGTTTATTTGATATTTGTGATAAAAAGTATGATTGATCTTTATTATTATCTAAACCACGATATAGTTTACCGTTTTTTACTCTAGCATAATGACCAGTTGCAATATAGTCAGCTCCTAATTTCTTTGCTTCTTTAACAAAGGCATCAAATTTAATATATTTATTACACATGATATCAGGATTAGGTGTGCGCCCTTTTTTTAATTCATCTAAAAAATAAGTAAAGACATAGTCCCAATATTCTTTAACAAAATCAATTCTATGCAATGGAATATTTAATTTTTTACATACTTCTAAAGCATCATTATAGTCCTGTTCTTGCGGACATATGTTGCTATTTAGAGTAGGATTACCTAAAATATCATTATTAACCATACTATCCCAATTACGCATAAATAAACCAATAACATTATAACCTTGTTCAAGCAATTTGATAGCAGCTACACTACTATCTACTCCCCCACTCATTCCAACAACAACTGTTTTCATAATATCATTCCTAACTGAATTTATTATATCACATTTGTTAAATCCAAACAAAAAAATCGTTTATTTAAAACGATTAATGAAAGACTAAATCCCATTCTGGTGTTGTATAGTTAAATTTTTCTATTTTTTTGGTTTTAACTGTTCCTTCTGGAGTATAAAATTCTGAAGTTTCATAATTTTCAAATTTCCCTTCTTCATCTATTAATCTAATGTTTTCCAAATATGGTGACTGTCTATTTTTCATTAAATTTCTTAAATCAGTAGTAGTTATAACTATTCCATTAAAAGTTGGCGAAAATGTGTCTGCATTATCGAATGGTCCTAGTACCCATGTATCAGCAAAATCTATATTATGTCCGAAATAGTCTAGTTGGATGGTTTTAAAATCTATTTTCGCACCTTCACTACCTTTAAATGATGATTGATTGACCCAACAACCATCAAATGGTCCTATAAATCTTACATTTTTAAAATTTCGATAAATCATATCTAACCTTTTATCTCGCAATTTTTGAGGATTAATTTTTACGCCCTTACTATTAGAAAAATCATTAATATCGCTCATATCAATATAATCTAAACAGGCATCAGTTAAATCAACTGCATTTACTATTGCTTGCCCTCGATAATCAATTGGACAATCATAATAAAATACTTTATATTGTTCATTAAAATGAGCTTTATCAAAAAGAACTTGATTGATAATTTCTGTAGGTATGATAATTTTTTCTTTACCTTGATAATTTTTTATATTTTTACTAAGTTCTGCTCTATATTTTATTAATTCTTCTTTACTTAACATATTTTTCTCCTTTTTCTTTTGATAAAATATATGCTAACATTAATTTGCGTATTTGTCAACGTTTTTGATTATTTGCTATTATTTTAATAATGATAGCCAACTTACTATTATTCATCAATTCATTTTTACAATAATTATTTTTACGCTATCATTAATAACTAAAATAATTATATTACTTTTAATAAATTTGTAAAATAACATTAAAAAAGTAGAATTTATATTCTACTAATTATCTTTGTTTAATTTTTGAATAATCATATTTTTCTTTAAAATGTTCTTCAACAGTAGAGTCAAAGTATACGTCTTCATAACTGGATATAAATACTTCTGTGTTTATAGAATATGTATTATCTAATTCATTATATAATGGAGTATCTCTTACTTCATATATAGGCTTATATGCATGTGTTAATTTATCATAATTTGGTGTACCTATAAAATCATATATTTCTTCATATATATTTTTATCGACTATCATTTGTTTTTGAGGCGGTAAAATTTGGTTAGAACAATTAGCATAGGCAACAGAATTAGCATCTCTATTATAGTAAATATCAATATCATCATCTTTTACTATGTTTCTTTTATGCATTTCATTTAAATTATCAGCTATTATTGTTGCTATTGTATCTTCGGTTGTTGGCGCTTTAGCATCTAACATAGTTGCATTTAAAGTAATTCCTCCTGCTATAAGTAATGAAATAACTTTTTTTAGATTAATATTTAATTTCATCAAAAATCCCTCTTTTTCCATTTAACAAAACATATATTAACATCGGTTTATGCCTTTGTCAATATTTTTGTATTATTTTAAAATTGATATAGCCATTTTCATTAAATTTGGGGTTATAAATACTTCGATAGTTGATGTTATAACAATTATTATAATGGAAATTAATAATATTTTTAAATATTTATTCATTATGAATTTAAAATCTAGAGTTTGTTTTTTTACAATTGTTTGAAATATTTTTAGGGATAGTGATAGTGAATACATAGTTAAAATTATATATACAAAAACATTTATAATCATATGGGGAAATATATAAGAAAGTGCTAATAAACAACCTTTTAGTTTATAGTTAGCAATTATACTAGAAATGGAAAATCCTAATACAAATGTTTTGGTAAAAAAAATAAATATGGTTATTGGAAGACCAATAACAGAAATACCAAGTAACCAAATAAAAGTTATATATCCTAAATTAGAAATTAATGAATTTAAGAAACTTCCTTTATAATCTAGATTATTATTTTGAATGTTGTAAATAAAATCATTTAAAAAATTACCAACTAATTTACTATCTTCAGGATTAAGAGCAATATTTAAAATAGTCCCAATAATTATTCCAATTATTCCAATTATACTTAAAAAAATCAGCATATTTTTGTTAGTGCCAATATTATTTTTAATCTTGTCCAATATTTTTTTCATATTCTCACCTATAAAATAATATTAAAAAATATTATAAATATTCCAAAAAAATATATTTTATAGTATAATTTTATGTGAGGTGTTATCATGAATGAAAAATTAAAAAAAGTTATGGTAATTTTTATGCTGATAGCTGTTGTGGCTATGTTTGTATCATCACTTATATTTATATAATAAAAAAACATGAAATCATGTTTTTTATTTTAGTTTGGAATTAATAAGTTTTCTAATTGTTTCAATTTCTTCATATTTATCGTCTAAATTGTTTTTAAAATTTTTAGATAATTTATAAATAGTTATAATAGAAGCAAAAAATATTGTAAAAGATATAATTACTCCTAAAGTATAAAATTCTTGGATTATTAAAAACAAACCAAATGCTAATATAATAGAAAAGATAATAGTTAATAATATTATTTGTAGTTTATTTTTATGTTCTTGTTCTAATTCTGTAATACGGGATTTTAAATAATCCAATTGTTCCTCTTTTGATAAAGCCATTTTATCCATATTAGATATAACATTATTATAGATGATTTGACTTTTGGTTTCATCTTTACTATTGATGCTTATATTTATACTTCCCTTTTCTTTTTTCATATAATCCCTCTTTCTTGAGATAATATTATATATATTTAATGACAAAATGTCAAACATTAAAAAACACATTTATTTATAATATGTCTTTTTAGTCGTTATATTTCTTCCGACCTTTAAAAAATATTTTATAAATCTTAACAGAATCTTCAAATGGTTTGAAACGTGAACTTTTATTTTTATTTATGTAAATGGTATCAATTGTTATTTCAATAATATTAATTTTCTTTTTAATACAATAAATTAAAACATTAGTCTCAAAATCGAATTTATTTCCGTCTAAATAGCAAAGTTTTTCGATTAATTGATTAGGGTAAAATCGCAAGCCTGTTTGTGTATCATTAATTTTCTTTTTATAGATTAATTGAAACATAAAAGATGTTATTTTATTACCCATTTTGCTTTTAAAAGGAACAATTTTTAAGTTAAAATTACGACTACCTAAGATTAAGCTTTCGCTATCTATAGATTTAATTAATTTTAAAGCATCTTTAATACTATGTTGTTTATCATCGTCTAACGTGATAATGCCTTTATATTTATCTTTTAAATTTCTAGTATAATATCTAAATCCCGTTTTTATAGCTGCTCCTTTACCTAGATTAATTTGATGGGTTAAGATGATGCAATAATTTAATTTTTTTATTTCGTTAAATATTTGTTTATCTTTGGAACCATCATCAATAATAAGAATTTTTTTAAAACCATTTTTGTATAAATTTTCAACATATTCTATTAAGATATTAGTTGGATTAAATGATGGAATAAGTATAATAATATTTTTCGTATAAATACCTCTTTCTAGAAATAATATTTAATTATTAAAAATAAATATTTTAAGTTTGGAAAGGATTGACAGCTATATTAAGTTCTGTTATTATAACGTTAAGAATTTTTAGAGGAGGAAAAAGGTAATAATGACAGGTCAACAATTTTATGAATATTATTGTCAAAAAATAAATAATGCCAAAACTTCATGAGAATTAAGAGATATTCAAAACGAAATATTTGAATTTTCTATGAAATCTTGTGCAAATGGCACTTTTAAAGAGTATCGTTCTTATGTAGAGCAACTTTATATCGTGCCAAACATCGAAGATAATTATTATGAATTAAGACAACGTTATTATTTAATTGTTGTTTTTTATTTAAATTAGTGATTAATATTAACTATTCGTTACTTTCTAATTCTTTTAGCATAGCATCGACAATGCCATCAACATAATCATCTAGGTTGTTATTAAGATTGTTTACATCTTTCTTACTAGTTAAATATCCTAGCTCTAACAAATAACTTTCCATTCCAACATTTGAGTTTGTATAGTAATTATATGGATTACCATCACGAGAATCTTTATATGCCCCACTCATATAACCGCCAGTTTCACGAATAATAAAATAATATGTTGTTTTATCAGATATATCATAAGGTTTATAGCCATTAGCTATAGCATTTTCATAGCTTTCTCGTAAATCACTATCTTGTAAGGTTCTTGTATAAACACCCTTTTGCTCTTTAAAAGCATTGTTAGTTGAATAATTAGTATTAGCTTTATTTACAATCGAACTAGCTATATTAGAAGCAAAAGTATAATCAACGCCGTAAGCAGTATAAACCTCTAAACCAGAATCATTATAGTCATTGCTATTAAGATGAATGGCTAGTAAATATTTTGCTTTACTCTCATTAGCAACATTAACTCTACCGTTTTCACCATAATTTGGTAAACGCTCGCTACTAGATAAATCACCACGTGTTAGTTTTACTCTTAATCCATGTTTTTCTAGCTTTTCTTTAACTTTAGAACTTATTAAATAAGTAAAATCGGTTTCGCTATATCCATTACCACTAGCACCAGGGTCAATTCCACCATGACCTGGGTCAATAACAATATCATAGACATTTTTATCATTAACTTTTTTTACTTCTAAAGCAATCGTTGCATTTTTATTAGATAATATCATCTTTTTTTGTTCATCCTTTTTTCTAATAGAATAATATTCCGTTGATTCATATTTTGTGTTGTTTTTTAAGTTGTAATATTCTTTTTCTTCACCATTAATAGTTTCAATATATAAATTATAATTTTGAATATCTAAATTATCGATTATATATCCATTGTTTAGTTTGTCAGCAATTTCAAAGTAAATATTTTCATCAGTTACTTTATAACTCAGCGGAATTCTAACTTCTTCTTTTGCATAAAATAATAAATTCACATCTGTAATATTCTGATTAGTTAAATGCATATCAATCGTACCATTTAAGTTTAAATGATTACCATAAATATAAAGTTCATCAATATTAGCTTCTTTATCGGTTTCAATAATATATTTTTTAGTTGGTTTAACGCATTTAATTAAACAAAAAATACTAGTTAAAATAATTGTAAACAATAGTAATAATATTTTCTTTTTATTTTTCTTCTTTTTTTTCATCTAACCTACTCCTTAATATTATTATAACAAAAATATTAAAGTTTAGTTATTATTTTACAATTATGATACATCTTTACATGTCAATCTCTATTAAAACCTATTTATTGTAATATTATTTTATCAAAAAAGAGTGATAAGTCACTCTTAATTTTCAGCTTCTTCTAACATATTAGTAATAAATATACCATAGCCTTTAGTTGGGTCATCAACTACAACATGCGTTACTGCTCCAATTATATTATTACCCTGAATAATTGGTGAACCACTCATACCTTGAATAATACCACCTGTTTTTTCTAATAATTCTTTATCAGTTATTTCAAATAAAATATTTTTTGTTTTCTGATCTTCGTTTGATATTCTTATAATATTTATTGAATACTCTTTAATTGTTGAATCATTTAAAACAGTTAAAATTTTTGCTTCTCCTTTTTTTATATCTGTTACTTTGGCCACTTTGTAAAGTTTTTTATTTGGTAAATTTGATGTATAGTTACCAAAAATTCCTTGTTTAGTATTTTCGAAAATACTACCATCTACTTTATCAGTATAAAACCTAGCATTTTTTTCACCAGGATTTCCATTTTCACTTCTTTGAATGCTAGTAACATCAGTTTCAAATATTTTTCCGTTTTTTACTTCCAATATTTGACCACTATTTTTTTCAATTATTTCATGACCTAAGGCACCAAATAATTTTGTTTTTGGATCGATAAAACTTAATGTACCAACGCCTGTTATACTATCTTTAACATATAGCCCAGTTTTTATAACACCGTTATTATCTTTGTATAGAGTTAAATCTGTTGTTTTTCGTTCTTTACCTCTAATAAATCCGACTGAAATGGTTTTATTAGATTCATAAGTATTAATTTTATCTACCATTTCTTGAATAGTATTGACCTCATTGTTTTCAATTGTTACGATTGTGTCGCCTATTTGCAATTTTGCATCATTAGCAGGGTCATTATTATTAATTTTATAGGTTCCAACAACAATGACACCTTTAGAATTTAGTTCAATACCGATATTTTCGCCACCAGCCATAATATATTCTGAATAGGCTAAGGCATTATTTGGTATAATAAATAATGAAAGAAGTAGCAACATAAATGTTTGTTTAAATTTTTTTAAAAACATTTAAACATCTCCTTTTTATTCGATATAGACCACATTATTATTATGATAAAAATTTAATTAAATATGAAAAAAATGACTAAGTTATTTTAGCCATTTTCTAACAATAATTATCTTTTAGTATAACTATTTCCCTTTCTGTTTATATTAGAAAAATTAAATTTATTATCTAACATTATTTTAAACATTTCGGTACTTATTGAATTAACTTTATCAGTTGCACTTTTGATTTCTTTTATTAATATGGAAATTTTTTTATGACAATTTTTTATTTCTTTTAATAAATATTGTTTAAGAGAATTTAGATATATTAAACGCGAGGTATTAACCATTTGCTGTAAATCGCTTATATCATCATTAATAATCGGTTTTATTGGGTTTAAATCGTCAGTAAATAGACTTTCACATTTACTAAAAGGAACTAAACCATTATTTTTGAAGTGACTATTATTAGTCGGCTGATATATAATGGTTGATAAGTCACCATTTTCCAGTTTATATGTCAAACTATTTTGATTAAAAAAGGAAATTAAATTAATGTTAATAGATTTATTTTTTTTAACTTTTAAATCTTCACTATTATATTTAAAAGTATAACCTGAAACATTATTTTTATATTCATAAGAACCATATTTTGAGTGTTTAAATTCAATTAATTCATCATTATCATAATTTAAATTATTGGTTTCATATTCATTATGATTACATTTCTTCCAATCAATTGAATTTGCTAAATCGACTCTTAATGATATATCTATGTTTGGCTTCCTTTTTATATTAATGATTAGGTTATCTTTTTCACAAATTAAGTTAATGTTTAAATTATCACTATTCCATAATGGACTATCAAATTTATTATCTAAAAATTGATTAGTTTCTAAATCTTTAAACATAATTTGTCGATCTTTTATATTATAACATAAATCAATATTATAGCTTCTTAAAATTCGACGTAAAAATGCATCTTCTGGCATATCACCAAATAGCAATAAATCACTATCATTAGCTACATTATTTTCAGTATAAATTTTATTTCCAATTTTAAAATATTTCATAAAATTTCCCCCTTTTTTAGAACAAAAAATATTATAACATTATTTTTTTTATTGTCAATAAAAATGACTAAATTTAGTCATCTTACATTTTCTAATTATTATCTTCTAATTTAAAATCCTCTAAATTACCATTTTCTAAAGCAATTTTATTAACTTGTTCTTCAACGTTTTTTAATTGTTCATCGCATTCTTTAACTAATTTCATTGCTTTAGTATACTTCTCAATTGAATCTTCTAATGATGTATTACCGTTTTCAAGTTCATTAATAATATTTTCTAATTCCATAATTTTATCTTCAAATTTTTGTTTTTTTTCAGCCATTATACATTCTCCACTTCTTCAATTTTTGTTTTAATTATTCCATCAGATAGTTTTATTTGTAAATCATCACCTTTAGATAAATTTTTGATACTATTCATTATTTTACTATCTTTATAGACAACACTATAACCACGTTTTAAAACTTTTAAAGGGTTAATAAGTTCTAATTTTTCAATTATGTTATTAATATCCTCTTTTTTTTGTTTATATATTGTTTTTGGATTTTTTAAAATATAACTGTTTTTTAAAAAAGATAATTTATCAATATTTTTATCCAATTTAATTTTCAATAAATTAGTTATTTTTTCTAAGATAGAATCTAATTTTTGCTTTTTGTTATCATACATTATTAAAGGATTTTTAATAACAAAGGAATTTTTTAAGGTATCTAAAAATAGTTTTTGATAATTAATAATTTTTAAAATGCCTTCATTTAAGCGAATGCGTAATTGTCCTATATGTTTTTTTAAATCTAATAAATTTGGAACCGCTAATTCAGCAGCTCCGGTTGGGGTAGGAGCTCTTAAATCGGCAACAAAGTCAGCAATAGTATAATCAATTTCATGACCAACGGCACTTATAACAGGAATATTACATTCAAAAATTGCTCTGGCCACTATTTCTTCATTAAAAGGCCATAAGTCTTCTATTGACCCACCACCACGACCAACAATCAATACATCCAAATTGTAATTTTCCGCCATCTTAATTTTATTAACAATATCTGGTGCTGCGTTTTCCCCTTGAACTAAACTAGGAAAGAGAATAACTTCACAAATAGGAAAACGCCTTTTAATTGTTGATAGTATATCTTTAATGGCAGCTCCTGTTTTAGCTGTTACAACACCTACTCTTTCAGGGAATTTAGGTATTTGTTTCTTATATTTGGCATCAAATAATCCTTCTTTTGATAGTTTTTCTTTTAATTGTTCAAAGGCGATATATAAATTGCCGACACCATCTTCTAACATCTCATCAACATAGATTTGATAGTTACCAGTTGCTTCATATACAGTAATTCGTCCATGAATTAATACTTTCATACCATCAGTTGGTGTAAAGACATTTTTTTTAGCATTTGCACTAAACATTATTGCATTTATTTTACTAGTCTCATCTTTAATAGAAAAATATAAGTGCCCCGTTGTATGTGCTTTAAAGTTTGAAATCTCACCTTTTAAATAAACGTTTTTTAAATGGTCGTCATTATCAAATTTGTATTTTAAATAACGTGTAAGGGCTGTTATTGTTAAATATTTATCGTTATTCATATCGCACCTATTTATTATGTAAAATTTTATCTAACACGCCATTAATCATTTTACGAACATCATCATCACTATAACTTTTAGCAAGTTCAATAGCCTCATTTATAGCTACTATATCAGGTGTATCAGTATAAATGAGTTCATAAATGCCCATTCTTAAAATTGCTTGATCGGTATTACCTAAACGACTAATTGTCCAATTATTTAAATACTTATTAGCTAATTCATCAATATCGTTTTTATATGTAATAACACCATAAACAGTATCTTTAACAAATTCATTTTCTGCTTTGCCTACTTCTTTAATAACATCATCTACATTATATTTCATCTTATTATTATCATAAATATTTATTTGATATAAAATTGTCATAATTTGTTTTCTTAATTCACTTCTACTTAATTGTCCCATTTTATCACCTATTTAATTTTATCATAAATAACAAAAATTAGATAGTATTTACTACCTAATTTAAATTAATTTTTTTATTTTTAATAAAATATTATCCCCGATAATTTACTTGATTTTTTTAATTGTTTTTTCCCTTATTTCTTGAGCTAAGTATAAGATATCATCAATATTATCTAGTTTGATTTGCTTATGCTCATTTAAAATTTTTTTCATGATATTTGGAATATCGATAAATTTAATTTGTTTATTTATAAAAGCATTAACTAATACTTCATCAGCAGCATTTAATACTACTTGAGTACTATGTCCAGCTTTAATAGCTTCAAATGCTAATTTCAAACATTTAAATTTATTGGTTTTTTAGCAAAAGTTTTTTTCTTTTCTTACGTGATAAACTAATTATTTCATCAAATGTTCTTTTTTTAGATATTGCTAATGGCAAAATATTTTCATTAAGTAATAAATTATTGACAGTAATTTGTGTTTTATCTTTTATGATTTTCCCATGTTCGACTTTAAGGTCGATTTTATAATTAGCATTCTTTGCTTTATATTTAATAACTCCATTTTTTTCTGTCATAATGTATTAGTTCCATATTATCAAAGTATGTAATATCAAATCTAAAGAGTCTATAAAAATCATCGTCAGTAGCAATTTCATATTCATTATCATTAAAATCATCATTTTGTTTAAAAAACAATTCCCGAATTCCTAATTTATATATTTTATCTACTACTGCAATAATTTTAGATAATTCTTGCTCATTGTCTAAAATATATTTGTAAAAAAAGTTTAGTGGATTATCCAAAACTGTTTTATTAAAATCGATAAATCCATTTAAATTAGAATAATGTTTAATTATATTTATAGCTAGCTCATGTTTTTGATAAAAGTTTTTGATTGCCTCTGGGCAATAATAATGCTTAAAAAATGGAAGATTGTAGTTTAACATTTTTTCAACATTATAATAAGAACCTGTTTTATTATGATAAAAATTATTTGTTTCTTCTATAACATTATAATAATCTACATTAAATGCAGATAAATTAAATTGGCTATTGTTAGATTTATAATAATAAATAATATAACATAATGCTATTAAGTCTTCTAAATAAATGGAAAGCCCTTCTTTATTTGCCATAACCTCAAAATTTCTTAAATGATTATTATACAATATTTTTATTATTTGTAAACTAAAAACTTTTGCTTATTTTAATTTTATAATATTAAAATTTAATTTATAATTAATTGTTCGTTTAATGGTTGCATTTGAATAAATGTATTGCCATCATTAACATTTATTTCATTACCACTTAAATAAGTATAAGTTGTTTTACTTTCTCTAGAGGATTTATGCCATTTAATAGGGATAGCGTATCCATTAGTTATATAATAGCCATCTCCCTCTCCAATATTATTTATATTTTGATAATATCCATCATTAGAATATACCTCTAATCTAACAACAATTATATTTTTTACTGTATATTGCTCTTTTGTAATGGCGTCAGTATGAGGATTATTATTAATAAATCTTTTATAAAGCTTTAAATTATTGTCATAAGCATAACTTGTATTTTGACTGGCTGAATGATTAACACTAACGTTGTTAGCAATAATACTATTATCAGTATTATTTAATTCTATTTCTTTAGTACTATAGTTTAAAAGTGTTTTTTCTTCAGTTGTTAACCGATATCCTTTATTAGTAGCTACACTTAAAATATTTTCAATATTTGTAAATGCTGTATGTTCATAGGCTACATTCAAACTTGTATCACGCCAAGAACCATTATCAATTAAAAAGTTAACATTGTTAATACCTAAGGTATTAATATCATTTTTCGCTTGATCAGAATAACCAAAATGGGTATATATGGCGTCATTTTCTAAAACATAATCTAAAAAATAAGGTCTTGAACTACGTACTGAGCCAATTCTTTCAGTATTTTTATCTTTAAATAAAGCCATTAAACGAGTAAAACCGCCTTCCACATTTATTTCATAAACGATATAAGCATCCTGAAGTCCAGCGTGATTAGGAACGGCTTGAAAATGGTTATTTATCATTATGGCAATTGGTCTTGAATTAGATTTTGGATTAATAATTTCAATATTTTTCTCTTGGATTTGCTCTTCATTTTGTTTATTTTCTTCTATTTTTTCGTTTTGCTTATCTTTTTTTCCACAACCAGCTATTAATGCTATAAATAATAAGCTAAATAATAAATATTTTTTAATTTTGTTAATCTTTAACATATTTTTCTCCTTTCCCACCATATAGAGCAACTAAAATATAAATATGTAAATAAATAAACATTACAATAGCTATAATCCAACCTAATATAGGAACAATGACGCATAATAACCAAATATAAGGTGATAGATAAATTTCTTTCCCTTTAACATCTAATTTAGCAGCTGTTAGACATAAAATTTGTATATGAAAGATAATTATCATAATAAGGCCTGGAAAAATAAAACATAGAAAGCCTAAAAGCCAATTTTTCCCTTTTGCATACCAACTATTTTTATCATAGCAATCAAGTAAAGCGCCTAGCGAAAAAATATCACTACCACATGAAAAAAACATTAATAATAACCATGTCCACCAGTTTTCTTTTTTTAATATTTTCATTATTTCACCTTTTCTTTTAAACGATATAAAATATTCATAGCTTCAATTGGTGTTATTTCTAAAGGATTTATTTTTTTTATTTCTTCCTCTATTTTGCTTTTTTGCTCATTTATTAAATCATCAATTGGTAATGTTTCTTGAATTTTTATATCTCTTTTTCTTTCTTTATTTTCATATATTTTTAAGATTTGGTCAGCTCTTTTAATTAAGCTATCAGGTAGTGAAGCTAATTTGGCAACATGAATACCATAGCTTTTATCAACACTTCCTTTTTCAATTTTATGTAAAAAGGTTAAATTGCCATTTTCTTCAATAGCGCTAACATGAATGTTTTTTAGGTTTTCTAAATTATTTTCTAAATCTGTCAATTCATGATAATGTGTTGAAAATAACGTTTTACATTTAATTTTATCATGGATATGTTCAATAATAGCTTGGGCTAAAGCCATGCCATCAAATGTTGCTGTACCACGGCCTAATTCATCAAATAAAACTAAACTATTCTCACTTGCACTACTAATAGCATAATTTGCTTCGTTCATTTCAACCATAAATGTTGACTCACCACTAACTAAGTCATCACTAGCACCTATTCTTGTGTATATAGCATCAAAAACTGGTAATTTAGCTTTACTAGCGGGAACAAAGCATCCAATTTGGGTCATAATAACACTGATAGCAAGTTGACGCATATAAGTGGATTTACCAGCCATATTAGGACCAGTTATTAATAATATATTGGTGCTTTCATCCATAATAATATCATTTGGAACATATTCATCATTGATAACTTTTTCGATAACGGGATGTCTATCATTAATAATTCTAATCTCTTTAGTATCACTAATTATAGGCCTTACATAATTATTCTCTTCAGTAATGGTTGCGAATGATTGTAAAACATCAATTTCACTAATTACTTTAGCTATATTTTGCAATTTTGGAATATACTCCTTAATTTTTTCTCTAATAGTCGTAAAAATGTCATATTCTAAATTGATAATTTTTTCTTCAGCATTTAGTATTAAATCTTCTTTCTCTTTTAAAATAGGACTAATATATCTTTCGCAATTAGCTAAAGTTTGTCTTCTTTCATAACCATATTCTTCTTTGACTAAATTAGTATTACCTTTAGAAACCTCAATATAATAGCCAAAAACACGATTATAGCCAACCCGTAAATTTTTAATACCTGTTTTTTCCCTTTCCTCTGCTTCAAAACGAGCAACAAAATCTTTACCACCTTTTCTTAAACTTTTGAGTTCGTCTAATTCATTATTAAAATCT
Source organism: Bacilli bacterium (assembly GCA_022795155.1). Lineage (GTDB taxonomy): Bacteria > Bacillota_I > Bacilli_A > RF39 > UBA660 > CAJLIR01. The sequence goes on from JAAWGF010000005.1 coordinate 36,126, forward strand.
TCTTTAATTAAATATCCTTCTTTTAAAGTTATAGGTGGGTTTTCATAAATACTTTTTTCTAACAAATCATATAATTCAGGTATTTCTTCGATATTTTTATAGAAATTAATTTGATTTAAAATTGTTTTAATTTGTGGTAAAACTTTTAAGGAGTTTTTTAATTGTAATAAATCTCTTGCATTAGCGTTACCAAATGCAATACGACCGCTTAATCTTTCAATATCGTAAACTTCAAATAATAAATCTTGTAAATCACTTTTTAAGATAAATTCTTTCAATAATGTCTCTACAGTATCTAGCCTTCGATTAATTTCATCTTTATTTATTAGTGGATTTTCAATAAAATTTTTAAGCATTCGCGATCCCATGGCTGTTTTTGTTTTATCAAGCAACCAAATAAGAGAATAATTACGTTGTTTTAATCTTAGCGTTTCTGTTAATTCCAAATTTCTTTTTGTATGAATATCCATTTTCAAATAATTTTTATTTTCTTTAATAATAGCTTCTTGTAAATGTGAAAGATTTCGCTTTTGTGTGTCAGTTATATAAGTCAATAAGTGTTTAATTGTCTCAATATAGCGCATATCACCAATATTTTCGTAAACATAATTATATTCATTATTTTCTAAAATTCTGTCACTAATAGTAGTTGTTATTTTAAATTGATTTTTTAATAAGGAAATAATTGTTGTATCTACTTTTGATGTTGCGATAATTTCTTTAATGCCAATACTTACAATATCGCTGATTACTTTGGTTATATTATGTTCACTAAAAAAAACGTATATTTCACCAGTCGATATGTCGGCATAACTAATGCCATAAGCATGATCAAAATCGACAATATTACCAATATAATTATTATCTTTTTCATTTAAAGCTTCATTATCAATTATAGTTCCCTTACTTACGATTTGTATTAAATCTCTTTTAACGATTCCTTTAGCAACTTTTGGGTCTTCTAATTGTTCACAAATACCAACTCTATAACCTTTTTCTACTAATTTTTCAATATAGATATTAGCTGCGTGATGTGGAATACCACACATAGGGATTTTTTCATCTAAACCAGCATTTTTACCAGTTAGAGTTAATTCTAGTTCCCTTGATACATTGATAGCGTCTTCAAAAAACATTTCATAGAAATCACCTAAACGAAAGAAAACAATAATATCGGGATTAGATTTTTTTATTTCAATGTATTGTTGCATCATTGGTGTTACTTTATTTATATCAACTTCACTTATTTTCACATTTATCACCACAATATCATTTTATCAAAAAAAAACAAATAAGTCACGAATGTTATTTGTTTTTCTAAAATAAAACATTATTTATTTAATATGCAAGCATTAACTCTTTGTTTAACTGTATCTCCATCACAACAGATATTATTAGCGATATTTTTATATTCATCGTTTTTGGTATTCATACAATCGTTGGTTTGGATACAATATATATAACTTTTATTATTTTTATATACTTTGATAGAAATTTCATTATCTAAAAAGTTTTTGTCTGTTTTGGGATTAACAAAATCTTTATCTAAATATGACACAAATTCTTCAGCATTATTGGAATTACTGGATTCATTTCTTAATTGCGATAATGTAATTGTATAATCATTACTACATTTGTTATTTAATGTACTTAAAGTTTCTATATTGTCAGTTCCCCAATTTTGGGCAGCCAGAATTAATTGATTTAATTGATCATAATATAATTTTTCTTTTTGCTTAGACATTGTATTTGTTATAACAGGAATAGTGATTAAAGCGATTAGCCCTAATAAGGTTATAACAGCTAATAATTCTACTAAAGTAAATCCTTTTTTTTTCATTTAAATCACTCCAAATAATATTTTATTTATTTTCTTCAATCCAATTTGCGATTAATTCTTTTGACATATATCCTAATTTGTTATCGATTAATTTTCCATCCTTAAATAACATTAATGCTGGAATACTCATAATGCCATATTTTTTAGCTAATCCTTGAGAATCATCAACATTAATTTTAACAATTTTGGTTTCACAACGTTCATTATTTAGTGCTTCTAGTTGTGTTGCTAACATGCGACAAGGACCGCACCAATCAGCATAAAAATCAACTAAGACGAAGCCATCATTAATTAGATTGTCAAAATTATCTTCACTTCCATGTATTATTTCCATATTAATCTCCTATCTATACTTATTTAAAACACTTTCAAGATTATCAATTTGTAATTTATCTTTAGAATTTAATGTTTCAATCGAATCAACAGTTATAATATTATATTTTAGAAATAAGTCAATTGTTTCTAAATTAAATTGATCATTATCATTTTCTGTTTTATATTTTTGCCCTAATTCATTAAACTCATCGATAATACTAACGGTTTTATCCACTAACCCAGATAAAATAGGTGTTTTATTTAGAATTGGGTCTCTTAACTTAGAATCTTTTAAAACATCTTCTAATTTGAAAAAAGGTAAAGTTACAATAAATAAAACAATAAAAGTAATTAAATAATAATGAATTCCGCCGACAATCATTCCTAATAATTTGCTAGGTAAACTTAAAATAACAGTTGTATTTAGAATTTTTTCAAAAATGGCTGTTGCTAATAATAGTATTCTAAAAATAATCATAATTATTCCTAAGACAAGTAAAAAGGCTATAAATTCATATAAAATGATATTAAGAGCAGTAACACCTTTGAAAATTCCACCAAATTCAAAAAATGGTAAGTGTCCATACATTAATTTTGATAAAGGATTTTTAAGTAAAAAAGCAATAACTAAAGCAAGCGCAAATTTAGCAAAGTGAACAACTTCCCTAGTTAATCCACGTTTAAAACCTAGACATAATCCTGAAATAATAATTAAAATAATAATAATATCAACTATATTCATTTGTTTTCTCCTCCATTATAATTATATTATAAAAAATTATAAAAAGAAAGTATTTTCTTTTTCATCTAACTCATGTTACAATAAATTAGAGGTGGATTTATGACAATAACTGTAAAGGTGAGCGAAAATACTAAACAAGAAATGATAGAATTCTTTGAAGACTTTAAACGTCCGAAAACACCAGCATATGCGGTTTTCCAAGCAGATGATGCTGATACAGTTGTAACTCTTTATGAATCTGGAAAAGCTGTTTTTCAAGGAATTAGCGCTGATATTTCTGCCCAAATGTGGATTGAAAGAGAAAGACATTTAAATCCATTAAAAAAGGTAGAAACTACTAATAGCGAACAAAAAGAAAAGAAAGAAAAAATTGAAAATAAGATTGATTCTAAAATTTATTATGCTAATACAATTGGCTCTGATGAGGTTGGAACAGGCGACTATTTTGGTCCTATTGTTGTAACAAGCGCTTACGTAAGGAAAGAAGATATTTCGTTTTTGGAAGAATTAGGCGTGAAAGACTCTAAAAAATTAACCGATGAAAAAATCCTTTCAATTGTTCCTAAAATTATCGAGAAAATTAAATATAATAGTATCATTTTTTCTAATAAAGAATACAATCTAAAATACTCTACTGATATTAATATGAACAAGATAAAAGCTATTTTACATAATAAAGTTTTATTTAATTTAAGTAATGAAGAAAAGAATTATGATTATATGGTTGTTGATCAATTTGCCAAACCTTATGTTTATTTTAATTATTTAAAAAATATTCCAAATACTGTAAGGAATATAACTTTTATGACTAAAGCTGAAGACAAATGTTTATCAGTTGCTTGTGCTTCACTTATAAGCCGTTATATATTTATTAAAGAATTTTCCAAAATAAGTAAAGATTTAGGAATATTACTTCCTAAAGGAGCGTCAAATTGTGTTGATGATGTTGGCGTAAAAATAGTTGAAAAATATGGTTTTGAAAAATTAGAAGAGATCGCTAAATTAAGTTTTAAGAATACGGAAAAAATAAAAGAAAAACTAAAGATTCAAAATTAATCTTTAGCTTTGTTTTTTTTTGAATAAATACAACCACAATAATCTTGTCTATATAAATTATATATTTTAGAAAGTTCGATTGATCTTTTATAACCATTTTTCTTTTTGAAATCAGAGTATAAATATTTTATATTATATTTTGTTTCTAATTTTTCACCAATTTCATTAACCCAATTAGAATTTTTATAAGGGCTTAAAGTTAAAGTAGTAGCAAAATAATCAAAATCTAATTTTTTAGCAATTAAAGCTGTTTCTTGTAGTCTAAGTTCATAACATTTAAAACAACGTTTACCTTTTTCTGGTTCACGCTCTAAGCCTTTAGATAAATTAAAAAATAATTTGGGATTATAATTACCTTCTAAAAACTTTATTTCGTATTTGCAAGGCAATTCTTTAATTAATCTTTTTTGTTCGACTACTCTTTTTAAATATTCCTCTTTTTCTGTTATATTTGGATTATAGTAAAAAATAGTTATTTTGAAAAAATTTGATAAATATTCTAGACAATAACTGCTACAAGGTGCACAACAACTATGCAATAAAAGAGTTGGAATTTTTTTATTATCTTTATTTTTCTCGATAATTTCTTCTAGTTTTAATTGATAATTCATCTATTTAAAAAATCCCATATAAATCATAAAACCAAAGTAAATTAGTGACATAATAATCCCATTTATTTTATCTGAAGTTTTTGATTTATATTTAACACCTAACATCATTGATATTAAAATACCACCAACTAATCCACCAATATGAGCAAAATTATTTATTCCTTTAGTAAGCATTCCTAATACTAAATTTAAAATTATAATGGGAATTATTTGTGACTTAATAACGGTTCCAAGATAAACACGATAATGATAACCAAAATATAATAATGCACCCATAAGCCCAAATATTGCGCCACTTGCACCAACACTAACAGTATTGTTGGATAAAAATAGTAAGCTTAATAAATTCCCAGCAATTCCACTAACTAAATATATGATTATAAATTTAAATTTTCCAAAGAAGCTTTCTAATTGTGGACCTAAAATATAAAGAGCATACATGTTAAATATTAAATGGGCAATACCATTATGCAAAAAGATTGACGTAATAAAACGATATATTTCATAAATTCCATATGTACCATTAACATGACCAGGAACTAATCCACCAAAGTCAACTAGAGTTTGAGCATTAGTACTACCTTTTCCTAAAATATACATTAGGAAAAAAACAAAAATATTAGTAAATATTAATAGGTAAGTCATGATAGGTTTTTTTATTTTAAACAATTCCTCTGCTTGCTTAGTTTCTTCTTCATTTTTTCTATTAATATCCTGTGTTATTTTTAAAAATAGCTCAGTTCCTTTTTCTTTAAATTTAGTAGATATTGATATATCAGGGAATGTATTAGTTAAAAATTTATAATTATTCAAATCGTCAATTTCATTTATTTTAATACAGTCAATGTTTCCAAAACTGTATTGATCTTCTTTAAGCTCTGCAACATTATCACCTAAGTTTAAAAAAATACTTAATGTTTTTAAATTAACGGATAAAGTTTTTTTCTTTATTTTTTTCATAATCTGATTTGTTTTAAATAAATCAAAATCAAACTGTTCATCATTATGAATATAATTGGTTACTATTCTAACAATTCCATAATCAGAGTCTAGATTTTCTAACCAAATTTCATCTTTAGCGCCACGCAAAATAATGGGATTATATCCTTGTTCAGTTATAAAAAAATGTAGTAATTTCATAACTTTTTCATCTAATTCGTTAACCATTGTTTCCATATTGCCTCCTAATTATCTATAAATTTATTTAAAATGTTTTGAAAACATTCTGGTAAATCGCTTTCAAATTCCATATATTTTAAAGTTCTAGGATGGACAAATCCTAAAATTTTCGCATGTAGGCATTGCCCACTTTCATCTAATAATTTTCTTTTGCCATAAACAGGGTCATTAACAACAGGATGATTTATATAATTCATATGAACACGTATTTGGTGTGTTCTTCCTGTTTCTAGTTGTAATTCAATTAAACTTGCATTATGATATCTTTTTAGAACTTTAAAATGTGTAATGGCTTTTTTACTATTTTGATCAGTAACAGCCATTTTTTTTCGGTCTTTTTTGTCTCTTCCAATTGGTGCATCAATTGTTCCTGTATCAGTTTCAATAATTCCCCATACTAACGCTATATATTTTCTAACTGTCTTTTTTTCTTCAAGCTGTTTAGCTAAAAATTCATGGGCAAAATTGTTTTTGGCAACCATAAGTAAGCCCGTAGTAAAAGCATCAATTCGGTGGACAATGCCAGGTCTAAATTCACCGTTAATATCGCTAAGCTTTTTTGAATGGAACATTAAACCATTTACTAGCGTATGTGAACTGTTGCCAACAGCAGGGTGAACAACAATGCCATTTGCTTTGTTAATAACTATGACATCATCATCTTCATAAACGATATCTAAATCCATATTTTCTGGAGAAATATTTGGTAATTCTTCTACATAATTATTGATTGTAATAATATCATTTGCTTTCAATAAATAACTATTTTTGACATTTTCATTATTCACCATTATATAATTTTCTTTTAACATTTTCTGAATTTTACTTCTAGAAAAGTTTAATTTCTCAATTAAATAAATATCAATTCTTGTGTTATTGTTTTCGTTAACTATTATCTCTTGCATGTGATTTTTCACCCTTGAAACTATAAATTAATAATATTATAACAGACACAACAATACACATATCAGCAAAATTAAAAACAGGAAAGTTGTAACCAAAAATTTTAAAATCCAAGTAGTCAATAACGCGCCCTACTTTGATACGATCAAGTAAGTTTCCAATTATTCCACCTATTAAGACACTATAAATAATAAGTTCAAATGTTTTAATATTTTTGTTTTTTAAAAAATACCAATATACTAATATTAATGCTATAACAGAAATAGAAATTAATAAAATTCGGTTGCCACTAAAAATGCTCCATGCTGCACCATTATTTTCTACATATGTTAAAGAAAAGAAATCTGGGATAACTAAAATACTACTACCAATTCCCATTGTTCCCATAATTATTAATTTAATAATTTGATCAATTAAAACACAAGCTAATGTTATAATCAAACTTTTCTGAAACATAAATATCACCATTATTTATTATACACTTAAATGAAAAATATCGCAACTAAAGTTTAGTCGCGATATGTTAAGAGTAAATTATAATGTATACAACTGTAAAAATACCTTAAATAGCTGATTTCAATTTAACAAGATTTTTCTCTTTTGCTTCTTCTAGATTTGAATAGTAAGATATAGGGTGAAATGGCTTTGGCGTAGTATGTATTGTTGAAAACCGTTTTATATAATTATCAATGACAGTTTCTTTGACCTCAAATATAAATTTTTCTTTAAAGTACTCATATGATTTACAGTTTATTAGCAAATCATAAGCTTCATTGGAAAGATTTATCTTATCAAATATCCCATTTTTCTCAGCATTGTGTATTGCTTCAAAAATGAAACAAGGACCGTTGTTATTAAATCTAAGAAAAATTATTCTATTTATATATTTATTAATCTCATCAATATTAATAGCGTTATCGGTAACATTTCCAATAACAAAATTTCGATCAATGTTATTTATAGTACATTGATAGATTAATAAATTGTAAGCTTCTTGACTACTATCGACATCGACATAATTTTTTGCAATAATCATTCCATTACATTTTAAATTATAATATTTATCACACATGTATAATTCCTCCTACAAAAAAAGAAGAAAAACGAATATGAAATAAATCATTTTCAGTTTTTCTTCACCTACTTCCTAAATAAATAATACAACATTAATTTATATTTGTAAATAGTTGTTTGCAAAAAAAGATTTTGAATAATCAAAATCTAAACTCTTTCAGCATAGATACTAACTTGTTTTCTATCTTTGCCAACTCTTTCAAATTTAACATAACCATCTATTTTAGCATAAACTGTATCATCTGAACCAATTCCAACATTTTTACCTGGATAAATTTTAGTTCCACGTTGGCGATATAAAATAGAACCACCAGATACATATTCGCCATCAGCGGCTTTTGCCCCTAATCTTTTAGCAATTGAATCACGACCGTTTTTGGTAGAACCTTGTCCTTTTTTATGGGCAAATAGTTGAATATTTAATTGCATTAAATTCATGATACACCTCCTCTTATTTAAAATTTATATATTTTTTGTATTTTTTTTCTAGTTCTTTAAATAAATTCAACATATTAGAAATTAGAGCATCAATATATTTATCATGTTTAAGTACTTTAATTTCTAAGTAACCATCGCTTTCATTATAAATAAGCGCCTCACTATCAAGTGTTAAAATAGCATTAATCGTTGTAATTGCAATACTACTAGCACTGGCACACACAATATCGTGCCCTATAACATCATAATTAGAATGTCCACTTATAATAATATCATTAATTTGGTTATTATGATAATTTACTTTAATTTTAATCATTTTATTTACACTCAATTTGTTTAATTAAAAGTTGAGTATATGGTTGACGGTGTCCTTGTGTTCTATGATAATTCTTTTTTTGGTTATACTTAAATACTTTTATTTTTTTGTTTTTACCATGTTTTGTAACTTCAGCTGTTACTATCGCATCTAAGTATGGTGTACCAACTTTGTCATCAACCATTAAAACCTTATCAAATTTTACAGTTTTACCAACTTCAGTATCTAATTTTTCAACATAAAGTATAGTATCTTTTTCAACTGTATATTGTTTTCCACCAGTTTCAATTACGGCTTTCATTTTTTAACCTCCTTTAAATAATCTAAGACTCGCCATTGAGGTACAAATAAATTTGTTTTAAACCTTTTCTGTGCGGTTGTAGAGAGAGGCTCTACACAATATAAAATTCTAACATAATTTATTCTTAATGTCAAATTTTTTCTTTAGAAAACTTTTTTCAGTTTGATAATTATTATTGTAATAAAAAATATGTTTACATTCACGCATCATTTTTTTAAAATTATTACTTTTTATAATTTTCGTCTTTTTTAAATTTATAGTATATAGATATCTTTCTAATAAGAACTTATTGAAAAGTAAATTATGATTAATAAATTCTTCAATATTTTTAATTATTAGAAATATAAGTGCCAATAGCATAATAAAATTGGTATGATATAAACTTATTATAAAAACAAATATGGCAGTTATAGAAGAAATGGTTATAGTTAATAAATGACTGATCTTAAATGAACAGAATTTATTAATAAAAATATTTAATAATTTATAACCATCTAGTGGAAAGATAGGCAAAATATTAAAAAGCAATAAAGAATAATGATAATTATGTAATAAAAGATTAAATCCAAAAATGCTATTAAATAAAATATAAAATAATATTTGAAATAAAGGACCTAATAATAGAATTATAAATTCTTCATCTAAACTTTTACTTAAAAATTCGTCGAAAATTGTAATACCACCAAATGGCAAAATAATAATTTTTTTTACTCGCCATTTTACTATTTTAGCACCGATAAAATGCCCAAATTCGTGAATAATAATTAACATACTAAAATATAAGAAGTTTTTAAATAATCCACAAAAACTACAAATAAATGCCATTACCCAATATAGAAAATGAAATTTAAATATAATCATTATAATCTAATGTCTTCCCATCTTTTTTATATACTAAATATAATTCATCATTTATGGTTGAACCTAATAAGGTGCCTTTGTCAATATAATCATATAAATTAACATTTATATTTTCAATATTGGAGTACCATACATTAATACCATTGACTTGCTCTATAATAATAGTATTTGGATAATTGTCTTTATCACCAATAAAAACGACCATGCCACTTTCTAAAGATGGGACTAAATAATTATTAGCTACCATTAATTTAACACCATCCTGATATTGTTCACTACTATAATAGGTTAATTTTTCATTAAAAACAGGTTTTATTTTATTTTCAAAATAATCGCTAAATGGTATGGGACTACCAAAGGTGTTTTTGTAAAAATGATTAATAGAAGCAAAAGAAATATTTTTTTCATATATTTCATTATAAAATTTATCTTTTAAATTTGGAAATTTTTTTAAAATAATTAATGTCGATATAGTAAGTAAAATTGTAATTAAAAATTTCAAACCTATTTTATATAAAATATTATTACTAACATTAGTTTTATCTTTTTTTTCATAATTTCTCGAACGTTTTTCTTTCATTTGCATTTTTATTTTTTCAATATCTTTTTCCATATTTGTTCACCTAATAATATATATGATAAAATGTTATAATTAGACTATAACATATCTTAAATAGTAAATATTGATATATAAATTTAAGATTTATTTTTTAAAAATATTGTTTTTAACATTATGATATAAATTAGGTTTAAAAGAATAGAACTATAAATGCTGTGTAATAATTTAAGTGCATCAAAAGATAAATAGCCAATTAATAATAAAATAGTATAACTAATTAGTCGATAAGAAATTATAATAATAATATATTTAATGATATTAAATTTTGTTTTGACAATTTTGTTGATATTTTTTATTATAATAAAACCTAATAAAAAGGTTATGATACTATATCCTACTCTATCTGTAAAAACTAAATCATAACATAAACCAGTAATAATAGCTAACATATATAAACTTTCTTTAGATTCTAATATATTTTCAATGATAATTAAGGATGAAAATACTAAAAATGTGTTAAAGAAATTAGTATTTATAGAAATAAAGTTTGATAAATTGCTTTCTAAAACAAAAGATAAGGTAATAATTATTATGCTCTTAATCATTGCCGTTATCTACATTTCTATTTAAGATTGTCACATAGTAAATATCATCAAAATCAATATCGCTTTTAACTTTTAAAGTTTTGGCTAAATCAAAATTATCAAACGCAACTTCATCAACATAACCAATTAGAATCCCGCTTGGAAATAAATCAGTTAGCCCACTTGTTGTTACTTTGGCTCCCTCGCTTATCTCAATGTTATTGCTTATACCATTAATTACAAATTCTCCATCCTTATAATTTGATAATAAGCCATAAACAAAACGATCATCATATTCAATTTTAACGGAAATTTTATCTTCCATATGCTCATCCGTTAATAATTTTACCTTGCTAGTATTAGCACTTGTTTTAATAATTTTGCCAATTAGACCTTTTGAGTTTATAACAGCCATGCCTTCGTTTATTCCATCTTTATGGCCTTTATTTATGGTTATTTCATTAAACCAATACGCAATATTACGATTAATAACTGTAGCATTAATGTATTCTCTTTCACTTAATGTTTCATTTAGCTTAAGTATTTTTTTTAACTCTTCGTTTTCTTTTAATATCTCACTATTAAGTCCAATATTTTCTTGTTCTTCTAAATTATTTTGATAATCTTCTTTTGTTTCTGAAAAAAAATTATTTTTAATAGCTAGAAAAGGAGCCGAAACAAGATTACTTAATGTTACAACTCCGTCCTTTATTACTTTTTCAAATTTTGTTAACTTTCGATCATCATCAACAATAATAACCAAAGAAAGTAATATTGTTAATAAAACAATGGCTAATATAATAATCTTTTTTCGTTCCTTTTTTTTCTTTCGCATTTTATCACCTTATATCATTGTTTTCAAAAAAACTATAATAATTGTCCTTCGTAATGATTACATGGTCAATAACTTTTACGCCTAGTAAATTACCAATTTCTACTAATTTATTTGTAAGTTTTATGTCTTCTGAACTTGGAAATATAGAACCTGCTGGATGATTATGAACACAAATAATTCCTGAGGCACTAAGCAAATATGCTTCTTTAAAAATCTCGCGTGGATGAACAATACTTTGGTTAATTGTGCCTATAAATAATAGTTTATCTTTGATAACCTTTTTTGAATTATTTAAATATATACAGTAAAAATATTCTTGTAATTTATCACCTATTAAATTTTTGTAATATTTAAATACTAGACTACTATTAGTTATTTTGATATCATTCAGAGTACTAATTTCATTATTGATTCTTTTTGAAAGTTCTAAAGCGGCTAAAATACTAGCAGCTTTTTTAGTACCTATACCTTTAATTTGCTTTAATTGTTCTAATTTTAAATTTTTTAATTCATGAATATTATCAACATTTTTTAATAATTCTTCAGCTAATGTTTTAGCAGATTTTTCTTTGGTTCCGCTCTTGATTAGAATTGTTAATAATTCAGAATTGCTCAATGATTCAGAACCATTATTGATTAATCTTTCAATTGGCCGATCATCTTTAGGAATATCTTTAATTAGAACTGTCACTATTTACTACCAACTCCTCATACTTTGCTAATATTTGCGAACAAATTCCCTTAATAGTTTGATTGTCTTCCGTTTCTTTTAACATTTGATCATATTGATCAACTAAAACAGAAAAAGCTTCGTTGTTAAATTGCACATCCCTCACATATATAGTATATCCAGCATTTGTAAAATATCCTTGTATTTTCATCATATTATCATAATTTTTTGTAATTCCGACATATGTTATGAATTTATCATTTTTTTCTTCATAAATATAGTAATCAAAACCCATCATATTTTTTTCCATATCATCAAAACTGTCATATTCGCCTTGACTTAGGAAATAATATTGATCACTGTTCTGATTAAAAACGGGTGCTAACTCATATTCGGAATTATATTGATTTAACATAAACTTTCCCATCAAAAAACCTACTGAAACAGCAAATACAACAGATAAAATTGTTTTCCATTTCATATTATCACCACAATTATTATCCAATATAAAAACGTAATATCTTGTCGAAAAATATTTTAAATATTATTTTTTCTTAAAAAAATTGATATCACTATCAATTCTCTTCTAATATTTTTTTTATTTTTTCTTTAGCTTCATTTATAGTATTATAGTCAGGCTCCATAACGTATAACAACATATCGCCCATGCTATAAGTATAATTGCTAGAATCATAGCCATTTAAACTGAATTTTTCCACTTCCCATTTAGACATTGTTGATAATTGCATTTTTACTAAATCATAAATACGATTTGCATCAATATTCGTTTGGAAAGTACCATTTAAACTATTTAAAATATCTAGGTAATTATTAATTAATACTCGTGATGATGACATTTTATTTATAATGGCCTCAATGACGCGCATTTGATTTTCACCACGAGTTCGATCGCCATTCAAAAAATTATATCTAGCACGAGAAAAAGCTAAAGCATATTTACCATTTACTGAATTGTAGCCTTGATAAAATTGATAACCATAAGTATTAAATTCGTATTCAGAATATACATCGATTCCGCCAATAACATCAACAGCATTAATCAAAGTAGAAAAGTTAAGTCTAATATAATAATTAATATCAATATCTAGTAAATCTTCAATTGTTGCGATTGACATATCAATACCATACATACCAGCATGTGTAAGTTTATCTTTATTGCCAACTGTATCGTGAAGCTGAACATAATAATCTCTAGGTATTGTAATTAATAGAATTTGTTTAGTTTTAGGATTAATTGTTGCAATAATGTTAACATCACTTCTGGCAACAGTTGAAATCTCACCATATGCATCAATACCAGTTATATAGACAATAAATGGTTCATCGACAACATTTAAATCTTTAGCAACAATACTGATTTTTGTTTTAGTAGTGACATTATAAATATATCTTAATTGAATATCAATTAATTCGTTGTTTTCCTCAATTATATTTTTATTTTCTTCACTTATTAGTATAGCGTCAACTTCTCCATTTATTAAATTGTTACACATATCTAGTAAATTATTATAATTTATTTCTTCAAATCTTATTAAATTATTGATAATTTTTAAAATTTCTTGATATGACTCAAAACTATTATAAAATGTACCAATTTTCTTCTCTTTTAGATTATCTATATCCTGATAAGAAGAATCATTTAAAACAGCTATATAATAAGTTTCTAATTGTTCTTTACTAGCTAAATTATTGATAAAATTGGTTGTTTTATCAAGATAAATAAAGAAAAATATATTTATTATAGTAAAAATAATTGATATAATGATAGCCATTATACGTATAATATTTTTTTTAAAAAAACATTCAGTTAATATATCGAAAATTATGATTAAAGAAAAAATTAAAATATATATTAATAAATATTTAAAAGGAAGAATATCTGTTTTTAAAAGAACAAATAGGATTATGCAAAAAGAAAACACCAAAAATGTTTTAAATATTAAACTTAAAATATTAAATATTTTTTTCTTCATTTTTATTATCCTTTCTTTTTAAAAAAATATATATTAATATAATCCCCATAAAACTACCTATTGAATCAATAAAGACATCACGGATTTCACCCGATCTACCGGGAATAAAGATTTGGTGTATTTCATCACTACATGCATATAGAAGACAAAATAACAAGCTAACAATTATCCTTTTTTTATTATTTTTGATATATGATTTAATTAAATTATAAAATAATATTCCTAATATAAAATATAGGGTAAAATGCGCTAATTTCCTAATTGGAAAAACTAAATAATTTGATATTAATTTTAATTCGTTATCGGTTAATTTATGATTGCTTATTATCTCAATTGTATGAATAATTTTATCAATTACACCGCTACTTACTTTGTCAGAATCAATTGCGGATTGATGTGAAAAAAAGAAAATTAATCCCATCCAAGATATTAATAATATATATATAATTATTTTTTTATTTTTCATAATCTATTATGTTCTCAATAAATGTGAATGAATAATTATTATTTATAGCAAGCTCACAAACTTGTTTTAATTGATGATAGGTTAATTTTTCTTTAAATTGCCACTCATGAGTAAAGATGGTTAAGTAATTATTATTTAAATTATTATTAGCAAATATTTGGTTAAAATTATTTATATTTTCTAACCGATAATCAGTATGAATAAACAATAAGTCATTATTTAATAATATCTCTTTTTTAGAAATTTCGTCATTAAGATTATTATCAAAATAATAATTTTGTCTATCATCTTCTGCTGTATACAAACCAGTAATGCCAAAGTTTTTATTTTTCATAGCCATACACTTTCCAAATTGCCAGCATATAAATGTAGTCTAACATTTGTATCTATACTATCTTTGCCGCAGATTCTTATTAATTCGTTAATCACATTCTCATATTCTTGCTTAGCCTGTTCAGCTGATGAATTTCCATAATTAGATTTATCATTATAAGCATGGAATCCAAATTTTAACCAATCACTATTTGATATAAACTCATCTTTGTATTTAGCATTAGCATTTGATAATTTAAAACCTCCATAATCATAAAAAACATACATTGTAACTAGAAAACCATATTCATCATGTAGTGATTTAAAATAATTTAAAAGTTTATTATCAAAAATAGAATCATATGTACTGGCATTCTCAGTTAAATCTTTAAATAATTCAATCGTATCATCAATAGAAATAATTACTTTTTTATCTTTGCTAAAAAAATTTTTATCATTAAGTTTTAAATTTAAAGATAGAATAGTCAATAGTAACATTAAAACACTAAGAATTATTAGAAAGTTTTTTCTCATTTATATGTACACCTCATTAATCATTTATGAATTCTCTTATTGTTTGGGTTATTTCGTTTTTATATTTTTGGGATAATTTATATTCATTTTTTGAAACTATGTTAATCTTTGAGATATACTTATTAAGTTTTGCAGGATCATCGCAAAATTTAATATAATCCAAGCTTTTTATCCATTGATAAACACCACTTACTTTTTTACTACTATTATCAAATGCTATACATGGTGTTCCAGTGATAGCACAAAAAATCATAGCATGTAACCTATCAGTTATCACCAATTCAGCTGTTTTAAACTCGTTTAATTTATTTTCAAAAACTTTTTTTCTATTTTTTAAGCTAATTGCTTTATTTATAACAGTAGTAGTTGAACTAACCTGTTTGTTTTCATCAATAGAATTATTTATTAGATTTTTATCAATAACACGTTCTTTATCGCCCCTTAAAACTAAAAGGATGCCTTTTCTAATATATTTGTTATTAAAAGAATAATTTAATGTTAATACAACATCTGGAAATAGACATATTTGTTTAGCACAATTGAAGTTTTTTAAACAGAAATCATAAGAATTCTGCTCTCTTGCAAATAAATAAATATTTTTATTGCGTTTTAAAGCTTCCTTAAAAAGAATTAATTGTGAATTGCCAAAATCATTATTTTCAAAAAAGTAAGTCTGTGGTAAAATTATGATTTTATTATTACTAAATCTAGTTATTATATCTAATACCATTGCTTGTTCATTAGGCCATAAACTTCCAATAAATCCACCACCTGTTATAAATATAATGTCATTTTTTTGAATATAGTTAATTACTTTTTTTGTACATAAATTATAATACTCCCCAGGTATTTCAATAACAGTTTTGTTTGTAATTTCTTTTATAAAATCCATTTCAGCAATAGAAATTGCATGATCACCGATATTTCCATGTAATGGGGAACCAATCAAAACTAATTTATTGGCATTTGTTTTAGTCAATATTTTTTTTAATTTAAATGTTGCGTTTATTTTCTTAATAAATTTAATAACTTTTTTTATACTATTTTTTATCACTTATTTTCTTCACTACTTTCTTGACAGCGTGTTTTGCCAAATCATCAATTTTTTTAATTTTATAAAAACGATTAATTTTTTTCTTCTTTTTTTCTGAATATTCCTCGTTATTGTTATAAAGTTTTTGACTCATAAAGCTTTTCATAGTTGGATTTAACCATTCAATATTATTGACATTTCTGTTTCTAATGTCAGCATATGTTGGCGCATCATTTATTTCTGGTATGTCCCCTAAAGAAATATAAGAATGACCATTATAACAATGTGGTAATTGGCAATTATTCCCGATTGCTTCGAATTTTAAAGGTTTGTCTATGTCCTTATATATATTATCGATTGTTCTGCCAAAATAACATTGTTTCATTTCTCCTGAGCTTAGGTTTATATATACACTCCAGTCACCAGCATAACAAAATTCTTTTCTTTTTTTGTAAAAAATTTTTGTTTTATAATCAAATAAACCAGAATCAAATTGCCCCCAAATTTTTTTATATTCATCAAACGATTTATTAGATAGTACCTCTATATTATCAGTTCTGTCGTCACGCGCAATTGTAATATGACATAATGTGCCAAGTTTTTCCATACAGACTTTTTTTACTTCATCAATATGTTCAATTAATTCATCACTAGGCGTAATCTCAACTGTAAATGAACAGCCAGCGTTTCTGATTATTTCAATATTTTCAAAAAATTTATCTAAAAAATTGATACGTAAAAATTCTAAATAGTGAAAAGAAAATTTAAAGAATAAACGTTCTAACAATTCTTTAGGAAAGGTAGATATTTCTTTAAAACGATTAGTCATAGTTCCATTAGTAACAACCGTTAAATAATGTCCTTCTTCTAACAATTCCTTAATAACAGGTATAACATCTTTAGATAGTAATGTTTCTCCACCAGCACATAAATTTATTAAGCACTTACCACCTAACCTTTTAACTGATAGGGCTTTTCTTATTTCTTCTGGTGTATGTTCAAATTTAACCAATTTGTTTTTGAATTTTTCCAATTGAGCTATATAACAATAGTGACAACGTAAATTACAGGTTTCTGTATCGATATAGCATTCTAAATATCTTTTTAATTTATCCATTTAAATTCTCCTTTCAGTTTTTTTGAATTTTATTAAAATATTTTTTTTTGTATCTTTATCTAAGAAAATTATACAATTAATTATTACTACAACAAAGCATAAAACAATTCCACTAATAAATAATGTTAACCAACCATTTGGATTAATGATTGTTTTCATTAATAATCCCAATACAGTATTAATCATTACTGATATTATTGCTTTAACAATTTCTGGGAAGAAAGTCCACCACTTACTTCCTATATATTTAGCAGAAAATGGTAACGTATATAATAAATTTCTCAAAATACTTAATAAACAACTAATTCCAACAACAGCATACAATCCTAAGTTTGTATATTTTAATAATATGAATACTAATAGGACATTTAAAAAGCCTGTTATACATACTAAAATGGAATTTGTTTTTATTTTATTTATTACAGTAAAAATATTATGCATGATCGAAACAGGCCCTACTACTATCCATTGCGAAATGGATATAACTGATAATACTTGTAAAATAATAGCATCTTGGGTTGGAAACCACAGCTTAAATAAAATATCCCCTAATACAATAATACAAACAATGGGAATATTAAGAAAAATACCGACAAAGTTCATCGCTTTTTTTATTAATTTTATGAATTCTTCTTTACTTTCTTGGGCATATGTTTTAGTCATACTTGGCATAAATATAGTAACCAAATTATTTAATACACTAGAAATAATATTTGGTATAATTTTAACGATGGCTAAAATTCCCATTGCCTCGGCACTAAGCCATAAGTTAGTAATAAATAAATCTAAACCTTCAGACAATATATTTCCTATGCGTGTAATAGAATTCCATATACCTGACGCAATTAAAACTTTTACCTTAGACCATTGCAATTTGCCTATCTTAATTTCAGGGATTAATTTCTTTTTAAAGAATAAACCACAAGACTGAATAAAAGTTGTTGCAAATAAAGTCGCTAGCCCAACAAAGGCTACATAAGGTGGAAAATATATGTATAATATATATAATATAATTGCCTTGATTAAATAACTTATAGAATTAATAATTGATTGGATATATAATTTATTTTTTATATAGTAAGAAATTGATAAATTTGTGGTCAATAAACCTAAAAATAAATTGGCTGATAAAAAGGCAAATAATATTTTAACATCACTAATTAGATTAGGTGATATTTTTATAAATTTTTCTAAATTTAAAATAAAAATAGCCAAAATAGGAATGCTAACGATCATAACTATGACATTAGCCCAAAATGTTGATGAATAATATTCGTTAGCTTCTTTTTTATTATTCTTATAATATTCAATAGATATAAAACGACTTGCCATGGAATTAATTGCCAAAGTTATAACCGTAAAATATGTTATAAAAGTATTCGCTAATTGAACAAAGCCATATGCTTCTTCACTAACACTATTTACAATATAGGAACTTAAAATGAAATTTATGAGAGCATTTATTGCAAAAGCTATAAATGTTGCAATAAAATTTATAAATAATTGTTTATTTTCTTTCATTATTTTTTGCCCTTAAAAGATAAAATCTTTGAATATAGTTTACCTTTTTTACCTAATAATACAACCAATAATTTATTTTTAGAACCTATATATTTATTACGTAAATAAATTTTTTTATTATTTCTTATTTTATCAATCAATTCTTGCTTTTCATTGCCAACATAATTATTACGCATCATTGTATTAATTAAATTAAGAATAATTAATAATTCATAACAGTCAATTAATTCTGACTCAATTTTTAAATTATGATTTTTAAAAAATTCTCTAGTTTCGTTGACAACATCTAAAACTTCTAATCTTTTGGTATTGAATTTTTGACTCATAATGCTATTGTTTCGTTGTAAATAAAAATATAGTTTATCATTTATTAGAGTAATTTTTTTAGCAAAGTAATATAATTTATAGGTTGTAAAATTATCTTCATGAAGTTTACCAACTGGAAAAATTATATTATTTTCTATAAAAAGGCTTCTTTTATATAATTTGTTCCACGCCATGACTTCTGTAGTTTGTTTTTCACCCAATATATCACAGATAGCTTCAATATTGGTAAATTCTTGGTTATTTTTAATAACATTTTTACTCCAAGTTTCTTCATCCTCATTAATATAGTAAAAATCACAAGCGCAAATGTCTGCTTCATATTCAAGCATATTTCTTAACATGTATTCGATATAGTGTTCATCAATAAAATCATCAGCATCAATAAAACAGATATATTCGCCAGTAGCCTTTTTTAGTCCCGTATTGCGAGCTTTGGAAAGGCCACCATTCTTTTGACTAACTACTTTAATTCTTTCATCTTTTTTAGCATTTTTATTACATATTTCTAAAGAATTATCTTTTGCTCCATCATTAATCAATAAAATTTCTAAATTTTTGTAAGTTTGATTACAAATAGAATTAAGACATTTTTGTAAGTATTGCTCAACGTTATAAATTGGAACTACTACACTTACTAAAATGTTTTTATCAATCATTTTTTCACTTAACATTTTATTCTCCTTTTTAACTTTAGCTTCTTTTTTGCCTTGCATAAAAAGCATAAACCCTAATGTATAAATAACAACACTTCCAGGATTATAAGCAAAAATAGAACCTTTAATCATAAATATGGCAATAGCAAAAATGAAGAAAATCGATAACATTTTATACTCTTTATTTTTGGTGGATTTATGCATTTCCATTATAAAATAAAAGATAAAGTAATATAAAACTAGCGACCCTATAATTCCTGTTTTCCATAATTCATTAATATAGCCAACATCAGAATGGGCAATGTTTGTAATAGAAAAATTAGAATAAGCAGAAATGCTATAGCTAGTGCCAATAAGCCAATTTTTTAGTGGAGGAATAGCCCAAAAATCATTACTAAATAACACACTTGCTGTCCCATCCCTGTTAGTAAAAAAGGAACTAAAATCATTAATAATCCAATCAATAGTATTAGGTGAAAAAATATATACAATTAAAATTAAAAAAATTACTCCTATAATCCCATAAAAGATGTATTTTTTATGTTTTTTAAATTCATGATTGGTGAAAATTATTATTAAGAAAAAAATGACACCAATGGCAAAAATAATTAATCCAGAACGAGAGTTTAAAAAAGGTACTGCCAGCAATAATGATGCTAAAATTAGATAAATATAATTATGTCTTAAGCTATAAAATAAAGCTAAAACAGCTAAAATTCCAGTCCCAAAGCCAAATAAATCAAGCATACTATTTGAAAATCCATAAAATCTTCTTGATACAATCCAAGGAACAATAAGATGCTTATCTCCGGTATTTATATACATAATATCAACTAATAAATTTTTAATTGGTGGGACAAGTAGTGATATAATGGTTAAAAATGCTTGAATTAGCCCCGCCTTTATAAATATTTTAACTAAATCATCAAAATTTAAATTTAATTTCTCACATCGAAAAATTAAATAAAAAGAACAAATAAAAGTTACTGGAAATGCTAGTATAAAAGAATATATATTTAATATATAATTTTTTAGATACCAATTTCCACTAATAAAGCCATTTACTAAGATTGAGAAAACATATAAAATAAAATAAATGATTAAAATTTTAAAACATTTGGTAACTATTTTATTATTTAGAATTTCATTAATACAATTTTTATATTTTAATATAAGCATAATAGCTGAATATATAGTTAAAATTAAAATAGAATTAATTTTTGGAAAAAATGGCGGAGCAAATAAAAAACAAAAAACATATAATATTAAACTAATATTATATTTTTTATTTATTTCCATTATATTATTTAAAAAATTTTTCATATGAAGTCACCTTATTTTTTCCATTTAATAAAACAGCCTAATAATTTCCCAGCAGCTTTTAATCCAATTATATGATAAACAGTAGAAACCATTTTAACTTTTTTAAAACTGTTATATTTTAATAGCCATCTATATTTATAAATATCTTTATAAATTTGATTTAATTCATTTTTTTCTAATTGAAAAGCAAATCCTAAAATTATACAATATTCATAAGCTAAGAAATTATATAATTCATTTTGGATTTCAAAATAAAAATCATTCTTCTCAAATCTTTTTATCCAATATACTATTAAATCTAAATTATCCAAAACACGTTTTAAAGAAATAGATGAAGTTGCCGAACAGTTTCTAGATTGCCTATAAACATAATGGCATTGAATAATGGCAATTTTTTTACAATTAAGTAGCACATTTAAAAAAAACATTATATCTTCTGTATACTTTACCTTAACATCAAATAAAAGATTATTATTAATAATTATTGCTCTTTTTGTTATATTAGCACCAGCACCATAATTAAAAAGGTTTTTCTTTAGCAAGGTAATTAAATTTTGTGGATAACAGCTTTTTTCAATGGAATTAATAGACTTACTTTCTATTAGTGATATTTTTTGATTTTTTTTGTCATAACTTTTAACATACCGCCCACAAATTATATCAAAATCATCATTCTTGATTTTTTTTAATATTTCATCAATCGCATTTGGTAATAACCAGTCATCACCATCGACAAATTGTATATATTTACCTATAGCCAAATTTAGCCCATTATTGCGTGCGCTTGATACACCGGCATTCTCTTGATAAACATATTTTATATAAGGGTATTCTGAACAATATTTTTTGCAAATCATTTCGCTTTTGTCTGTTGAACCATCATTAACGATAATTATTTCAACATTTTCAGTTATTTGTTTGACTAAACTATCTAAGCAATCCTTAATATAATTCTCTAAATTATAAACTGGAATAATAATACTTAGTAAAATATTTTGTTTTTTTGCTTTATTACTCATACATTTCAATAATATCCTCAATAACTCTGTCTAATAAATATTGTTCTATTATAATTTTATTTTCATTTTTGATATTTTCTCTTTCAGTAGAATTTATTTTTGAAAAATACAAAACTTTTTCTCTAAAACCTTTACTATCATTAATGCCAATAATATACCCATTTTTTCCATTTTCAATTAAATCACGATTGCCACGGCATGCAGTAACAACGAGTGGTAAACCACAATACATAGCTTCCATGACATTAACAGGTAATCCTTCTTGTTTGGAAGAAGAAACAGCTAAATCCGAAATGGTTAATAACTCTGGAACATCTTTTCTAAAACCTAAGAAATGAATTTGTTTATTTAGATTTAACTCATTTACTAATTTTTGACATTCACCATTCATAGAATCTTTGCCTGGTAATAATAAATGAAATTTGGGGTTTTCTTTGAATAATTCATTTAAAGTTTTAATTAACCATGTTTGTCTTTTTCTTGGTAATAATTCAGCGGGATAAATCAAGACAAAATCATCTTTTTCTAACCCAAGTTTTTTTCTGTAGTCTTGTTTCCTTTCTTCGTTCATTTCAAAATCAAATTTAGAAACATTTAATCCTACACCCTTAACATATCTAACATCGGTTTTAAATTTCTTTTTAGCTAGTTCATAATCATCTAAATTAATTGTAACTAAAGTGTCTGTGTATTTAGCAAGATATTTTTCAACAGGATAAAAACATAGCCAATTAAATTTAGGAGCACCTTTATAAAAATGAAAACCATGAGCCATATAAACCATTTTCGTATCTTTTACCTTACATTTTTTATAGGCTAATCTTGTAATAGCTCCACCAAAGGGCGTATGACAACTAACAATATCATAATGTTCCTCCTTAAACAAATTTTTCATTTGTTTATATGACTCAATAATTTGTTTGGCATTTAAACTCCTAGCAAAATTAATATCATATTTTTTATCACAATATGGTATTTCTAATCCTTCTAATTTAGCTGCAATATGAATTTCATAACCTTGTTCCTTAAAATATTTAAATTGTGGAATCAAAAATTTGATAAAGAATGATTCTAAGTTGGCTGCAAATAATATTTTTTTCATAGTATCAACCCCTAATAAATAGTAGAAATATATTTCATTGTATTATATCATATAAAAGTTTTATTTCAATAAAAATCGACAATATTTTTTTAATTGTTAAATCTTTACAACATTAAAGCAATAAATAACAATTTAAGCAACACATGCTATATTTAGTATAACATTCATATAGTAAAAAGTAAATTGTATTTTACGTTGGATTTACTTATTAGTTTTATATTTTAGATTAATATTGTAATAATAGTTATAAAGATTAATGATTTAATACCATATAAAAAAAGTTGATTTATACAAATCAACTAGTTTATCGTGTAATTCATGAGCTATAATCAATAAATTTAAATTCAATATTGCTTCTTATATTATATTTTTCTTTATATTTATTGCTATGAAATTCATCAGAATAATCTCCAGCCCATACATAATTCTTAAATGGCATCTTCGGCAAATATACAATTTTATCTTCCGTATTATTAGATTTATATACGATATAGTTTTTTCGTTTATATTCAAAATAATTTATATATGCATATATTGAAACATATTGTATACAAATTATACCAATTATAGCATATATAAGTCTTGCATGTTTTTTATAATCAAAATTAGTTATGTTTAGAATATAAAAGATTAAGATAATTTCTAATACATAAATCATAAAAAAGTTTCTTGGCCCAATTGGATTTACAATAAATAAAGGAACAAGCAAACCACAAATAACAACTATGATTGAAAAAATTTTTTTTCTTAATTTGGTTTTGTAAAATAATAATATTAAACTTATTATTAATGCAATTATATAAATAACACTAGATAAACTTTCTAAATAATAGCTATATTTAATATACTGATTCCAATTGTTATTTAGATAATTGATAACAACATGAATACTATAAATTATCATATATAATATACATTTATTAAGTATTGATTGGTGTTTTTTTGAAAATTTATTTTGATTATCTTTATAAAAAATATGTAAAATATAAGTTAAAATACAAATTAGAAAAACATTATTACTTATTGTATAAAGAGAAATATTGCTACTATAATTTTGAATAATTGTTTTAATTAATCCAATTAATCCAGTGGCGTAAGATCTATAAGTATCTGTTCCATTAATTACATTATGATAAGAGGGATGTGAAAACATAACAAGATTTCCTATTAAAGTCCCAAAGAAAGCAAATAATAAGTTAATATTTATTTTTCTATTTTTTATAAAATATATTATATTTAAAATAAAAGTAAAAACAAACATAAATACCGACATATTCTCAATAAATAAAGAAGTTAAAAACAACAAAACTGTTTCTAACAAATAATAATATTTTTTTGTTCTTTCATTATATATTTTTCTTATCAATATTAGACTTAATAATAAAAATAATGTTGATATTACATAATTGGTAAAACCACTTGTCCAAACAATAGCTTGACTAAAAATGGGAAGTGGCATTAGAAGTAAAAACAGCCATATTAAATAAGCTTTTATTCCTGTCTCTTTTTTGATTATCTCAGCAATTGCAACTAGTACTACACTCATTATAACACTTTTAAAAATAACATTTTTAGTCATAATTATGGCAAATATATTACCAAGATATCGACCGTTTGATGTCGTATTGGTAAATTCAATAAAATTAAATGAAATATTTTTTAAGCTCCAACTAATGTCATCGCCAGTATATGGAAAAGATAAAGTAATAAAGAAAATAATTATTAGACTAAATATAACTACACTATATTTTTTTAAATTGCTAAAATTTATATTATTTTTTGTCATTTTAAAACACTTCCCTACATTTTAAGATTTTTGAACTTGTTATTATTATAATCTTTTATCATGATATAGAGTTTTTTATAACGTTAAAAACGTTATAGGTTTAACGCCTAAAAATAAATACCTCATTATAATTATTTATTAATTTAAAAATTTTTAAGCTTAAAATGTTAAACTTGTAATCTAATATTAATTTTGTTACTATTAATATAGAGGTGATTAAAATTGATGATTCTTGTTACAGGTGGCTGTGGTTATATTGGGAGTCATACAGTTGTCGAATTATTAAAAAACAATTATGAAGTTATTGTTATTGACAATTTTTCTAATTCAAAACGTGATGTTTTAGATAAAATAAAAACTATTACTAATAAAGATTTTAAATTTTATGAAGGAAATGTTTGTGATAAAAATACTTTAAAAACTGTTTTCGAAAATAATAAAATTGATGGTGTAATTCATTTTGCTGGATTTAAAGCTGTTGGTGAAAGTGTAGAAAAACCTCTTATGTATTATCGAAATAATTTAGATTCAACTTTAACTTTATTAGAAGTTATGAGTGATTATAATTGTAAAAAAATTGTTTTTTCTTCTAGCGCTACTGTTTATGGTGAGGCTAAAGAAACAAGATTTGTTGAGACAATGAAAAAAGGCATTCCAAGTAATCCTTATGGCAAAACAAAAAATGTAATTGAAGATATTTTAGAAGATTTATATACTTCGGATCCAACCTGGTCAATTACGATGTTAAGATACTTTAATCCAGTTGGTTCTCATACGTCAGGTTTAATTGGCGATGATCCAAGTGGAATACCAAATAATTTAATGCCATATATATTAAGAGTCGCGATTGGCGAACTTGAATGTCTAACAATATTTGGTAATGATTATGATACCCCCGATGGAACGTGTATAAGAGATTATATTCATGTTGTTGATTTGGCACTTGGACATATTAAAGCACTAGAACAACTATTTAATTTAGAATCAGGAATAAAAATTTATAATTTAGGATCTGGTAGGGGTATAAGCGTTACAGAGATAGTTACAACATTCGAACGTGTCAACAATTTGAAACTTAATTATAAATATGGTTCTAGACGAAAGGGCGACTTACCGAGCATTTGTGCTGACCCTACTCTTGCCTTAAAAGAATTAGGTTGGAAATGTGAAAAAACACTTGATGATATGTGTAGAGATGCTTATAATTTTATACAAAAACAAAGAAATTAATTTAAAGGAGATTAGAATATGGATTTAGTTATAATGGCAGCTGGAATGGGAAGCCGTTTTGGTGGTTCAAAACAAACGCAAATAGTTGGATATAATGGTGAGTTTATTATTGACTACTCTATTTATGACGCTATTAAAGCAGGTTTTAATCGTGTGATATTTATTATAAGAAAAGAAAATCTTGAAGAATTTGAAGAAAGTATTGGTAAAAGAATAAAAAAATATATTGAGGTATTATATGTTTTTCAGGATATGAATAATTTACCAATAAAAATAGAAAATTTGACATTTTAACGGATATAAAAC
>JAAWGF010000032.1 GCA_022795155.1 Bacilli bacterium
ATACATCTTATGTATAATAAAAAAATCAAATAGAAAGGATTAATCAACTGTAGAATTAATTAATGATTTCTATAAGATTGATTATACGAGTATTATGATTAAGCAAAGAGTTTTCTCTATCTTTCTCATAAATATCACCCCTTTCACTTAAAAAAGTAAAAGGGAATAGTACCTAAACTAACTAAGTATTCCTATAACAATTATACAGAACATTTGTTCTTGTGTAAAGATTATTTAGATAATTTCTAATAATTTTTTTATTATTTCATTAATCACTAATTGCTTGTTTGCATTTCGTGATTTTTCAGTTGCTAGCACTTCCAATAAATAATCTTGATTATTATTTTTATCATAGATACAAATAAATACTTTATTGTCATCTCCAAACGGATTATTTTTGTCAACACGATTTAATTTACCAGTAATACCAATACCATAATTGGAATTGGCAAAAATAGCAATGTTATGAGCCATTTCCGTAGCAGTTTCTTTACTATAAACAGAATATTTATCAATAATACTTGGGTTAACACCCATTTTTATTTTATATTCATTGGAATAGGTTACAGCGCTAAACTTTAAAATTTCACTAGCACCATCAATATCGGTAATGGAACTAGCTAAGGCACCACCCGTACAAGATTCCATTGTTGAAATTGTTTTATTTTTATTAGTTAATATTTCAATTATTCTTTGCATATTTTTTTAGTTTTTCCTTTCTCATAAAATTTATCTATTACTGGTATCATATATTCTTTTAAATATAGTTTAATATTGTCAATAATGTCTTTGGGAATACCATAGTAGGCTTCTGCTAGAGAGCCAGTAATAGCAGCAATTGTATCACTATCACCACCAATGGAAATAGATGTCCTAATGGCGTCTTCAAAACTATTAGATTCTAAAAAACAAAATATAGCTTGCGGAACTGAATTTATAGCTTTACTAGTAAAGGTACAAGCATGTCTTAAGTTTTCTAAATTAAACGCTAAAGAAAAATAATTGTTCTCTAAAAACGTTTTCAATTCTTCTTTAGACATACCATTTTTTAATAAATGGATAGAGATAGCGATAGCCTCACTACATTTTAATACTATCAATATGATTATGGCTTGGTATGGCCGCTTTATAACTTTCTTCTTTTATTTTCGTTATATCATCAAATAAAAATCCTATTGGTGATATTCGCATGGCGCAGCCATTACCATAACTATTTCCTTGCTGATTACTATTAAGCCAAGATACAAAGCCAGCTCCAAAACGGCTTCTTCCATAGATATCATTACCTAAATTAATTTCTCTTAAACCATATTCTCTTAATTTATCTTCATATGGTAAATTAAAGATAATAGCGTCAGCTATCGCACATGTCAAAATCGAATCATCGGTTACAGAACTATTATCACCAAAAAGGGGTGTATTTGAATCCATAATTTTTATTCGTTCGCTATATTCTCTTGGACTATGAAATTTTTTATAATGTTGTATTTCCAAAACCTCGTAATAAGATCCGGCTACATCACCAATAATCGCACCTAACATGGTATCTCCCCTTCGCTATTAGATATATAAATTTTTAGAAATTATATATTCTAATACTTTTTTATCTATTATATCTTTAGTTATATTGGTAGTTCCTGATTCCTTTAAATAATTCCTTATTTGTGTTGATGATATATAATTCAATTCTACATTAGCGGTAATAATATTATCTTTCCATTTATAATATTTGTAAATTATATCATCAATATCATCATTGTTTCTCCTAATAACTAAAATTTTAAAATTACTTAATATATATTTATATTCCATCCAACAATCTAACTCTTTTAAATTATCACTCCCACATATAAAATATATGTCGTCTTCTTTATATATACTTTTGTAGTAATCTAATACTTGATAGGTATATTGATAATTTTCATTATTACCAATATCAGATATTAGTAACTCTTTATTATTAGAAATCATTAATTTTATCATATTGTATCTATCTTTAAATAAAATTAAATCTTGCTTTTTATAATTATCTCCAGTTGGTACATAAATCACTTTATCTAGATAATTATTTTTAATTAAATTTACAGCAATATCTTTATGCATTTGATGAGGGGGATTGAAACATCCCCCAAATATACCTATTCTCATGCTACATCTTTTTTCTATAAGTTGGAATATTAAATTTATGTAAATTATTGTTATGAAGTTTTATGATTTTTTCGGCATCTTCTTTTGTAACAGAATTCTCATCTTCTATAAAATCAGCAATAGCTTTATAACTTACACCTAATTTATCCTCGTCAGTTTGATTAGATAAACCATCATTTGGCTTTTTATATAAAACTTTTTCTGGAACTTTTAATACTTCTCCTATTTTAATTACTTCTTCTACGGTTAAATCGGCAATTGGCGCAATATCATGAACAGAGTCGCCTCCCTTAGTAAAATAGCCAACAAATAATTCACATTTATTACTAGTTCCAGCGACTAAGTATGTTTTTTTAGTTATAGCGCTATATAAAGCTGCTAAATAATAAAGCGTTGCCATTCTAAGTCTTGGTTTAATATTTATATCACTATTTTTTAGTTCTTCTTCATTAAAATTACCTAAATTACCTAATTCTAATTTAAAGGTATCAAATGTTTTCGTAATATCAAAATTGATAAGTTTAAAATCATAATAATCACTAATTAATTTAGCATCGATAGCGTCTTCTTCTTTTGAATGACATGGTAATGTAACACCAATAACGTTTTCGCTACCTAAAGCACGAACCATTAAGGCGGCAACAACACCAGAATCCTTACCACCACTAATTCCTAAAATGGCTCCTCCTAGATTATTTTTTTGATAATAATCCTTAATAAAATTAATTATATTGTCTGTTTCTTTTACAGCATCAAAGTTTTTCATAAATTTTTCTCCTTCATATATGTTTTAGCTTTTTCCAAAGTTAAAATCGAATTAGCACCTTTAATATAACCTAAATCAACAAGTTCTAGAGCCTCATCAAATGTACATTCGAAATAGTGAATAAATTCTGATTCATCAAGTTTTTGAAGACTGTTTTTTGTAGTATCTAAAGCAAGAAAACTTGTATTAAATGCTCTTGAACAACCTTCGTCTTGGTAAAAACTTGCTAGTTCAATTAAGTTATCTGAGGTATACCCTGTTTCTTCTTCTAATTCCCTAATAGCCGCCATAATTGGTTCTTCACCAATTTCTATATAGCCTGCTGGTAACCCTACCCCCACGGTCTCTTTAGTGAACACTCGTGGTTCAATTACCAAAATAGTATTATTATCTTTTGTAACGGGTAAGATGATAACAGCACTTCCACTACTATTATTTTTAATCATTTCTTCGCGAGTAATTATTTCGCCATTCCCAAGCAAAAATTTGTATTGCCTAGCTTTTAAAAAACCAGGTTGTTCTACACTTTCAAAAGTTTTAATGGTTTTAAATTCTTCAATATATGATTTTAATTCTTCTAACTTTTCTTTTCTCATTTTTTAACTTTAATCTTTCCTTTATGTTGCTGAATTAAGTCATTCTTTAAGTTTAAAAGTTTTTCAGTTAAATCAACATAATATTCATGTGGATTATCGATTCTTTTAATTTCTGGATAAAAAGTATTAAAATCATTTTTACAATATTGTTGTTTTTCTAAAACACTAATATCATTATAAACTAATTCACCATTTAAGAAAACTGGTACTTGTAGTTCACGAACAGTATAGTTAGTAATTTCTTTCTTTTTATTAATATCTGTTGGACAAATTAATGTGAATTTTTCAGTGCTTATTTTTTCATCGTGAAGTGCGATAACATCTCCTAAAGCATAACCTGTTTCTTTATCATAGAAACGATAAACTTTTTTATAACCTGGATTAATCGTTTTTCCTGTATCATTACTTACCTTGATTTTAGGAATAACAAGACCATCCTTTTCAATAGCAACCAATTTATAAACAGCATTGCCTCTTTCTTTAGGAGCAGCAATATTATCTCCAGCTCCAATACTATCAAATTTAGCTCCTTGATTTATAAGTGAAGTGATTGTTTTTTCATCTAAACCATTTGATAAGCAAATTTGAGTATCTTTAAATCCAGCATTATCAAGCATTTCTCTAGCCTCTTTAGATAAATAAGCTAAATCACCACTATCAATTCTAATTCCTTTAAATTTAATCCCATTCGGTATCAACACTTCTTGAGCTACTTTTATGGCAGCTGGTATACCACTATTTATTGTATCATAAGTATCAACTAAAAAGACACAATTATTAGGATTATCTTTGGCATATGTAGCAAATGCTTCTTCTTCGTTATCAAACATTTGAATATAACTATGAGCCATTGTTCCAGCTACTTTAAGATTATATAATCTAGCAGCTTCATCATTTGAGGTTGAAGCACATCCACCGATAATAGCATATTTAGTAGCCTCAATTGATGCTTCGCCTTGACATCGTCTCGCCCCAAATTCCATAACCGGTCTACCTTGAGCAGCTTCAGTAATTCTTTTGGCAGCAGTTGCAATAACACTACCATGATTGAAATAAGCAAGTAATGCTGTTTCAATAATTTGGGCTTCAATGGCATTCGCTCTAACAGTTATAACTGGCTCATTTGGAAAAACAACTGTACCGTCTGGAATAGCAAAAATATCCCCTGTGAATTTTAAATTAGCTAAATACTCTAGAAAATCTTCATCAAAATTGTGCCTCTCTCTTAAAAATTTAATTATTTTTTCATCAAAATTTATATTTTTAATAAAATTAATAATATTATCTAACCCACAACTTATAGTATAGCCACCCTCAAATGGGTTATGTCTAAAGAAGACATCAAAATAAGTTATAGTATCAGCCATACCATTTTTAAAATAAGTATAGGCCATTGTATATTCATAATCATCTGTCATTAATGTTCTATTTTCCATATTATTTCACCTTCCTATATTCGTTTACAATTTGGATTCCAGCTTGATTCATTAAATCAAAAGCCATATTATTAAATTCATCTCTTTTATGTTTTGGTGACAAGTTATATGTTTCAACGGCATTCATTGGTACAACTATATTTATATCTTTATTAATTGCGTTGAAATAAGTTTTTAAAGCAATCGCTAATTGCATAACACAGATATCGGTACAACAACCAGTAATAACAAATTCATTTACTTCTTTTAAACTATTGATATATTCAATAAAACCATTAGCATATATCCCATTAGTTGAATTTTTTTCAAATACTTTCATTCGATCCTCATAAATTTTAATTTCATTAACAAGTTCTGACTCATTAGTGCCTTTTAAACAATGTTCAGGAAAACTTTTAAATTCAACAGCATCTTTCTCATGACAATCGCGAAATGCCATAACAGGATAATGTTTATTTAAAAAATCCTCTATTAAACGCACATTTTCAGCAATAATATGTCTAATGTATGGATCTGCCATTTTCCCTTCATTAATAAATCCATTTACCATATCAACAACAATTAACCCACTTTTTATCATTTCTAAATTTTCTTTCATAAAATATCTCCTCTTTCTTATTAATATTTTGTTAATAACAATTGGTGTTAATATATTCTATTCATGTTATATATATTTTGTTAATAACAATAAATAGAATTATACTAAATTATATGCAGATTGGCCATCTGTTATTAACATTATATTATTAACAAAATAATTTGTCAATATGTTTTTAACATTTTTTTAAAAACATATTTAATTACTAAAAAAATCAAATACTTTCATTGTATTTGATTTTTATTTTTTTATATAAGTTTTATTACCTTCGTTTAAATATGGATCTAATTCATTATTATTTAAAATAGATTCTTTCATATCTTTAACTTCAGCAGCCCAAGTGTTGTCGCCTCCACAATATGACTTTTGCATTTCATATTCGATATTTATTTCATCAGATATTTCACTTACAGCTAAATCTTTAATTTTTAGCGTATTTCTAACAAAACATTCAGCACCAACTTCAAAGGTTTTAAATGATAAAAAGTCATTTCCTTCTTTGATACCACCAGGATTATTATCATAAATGCAACGTCGTGACTCGCCCCAACCAGTTTCAAGGCGATGAATAGCTAGCAATAAGGCTAATGTATTTTCATCTTCAACTTGATAAATATCTTTAGCCATATGGATAATATAGTCTTCTTTTTCTATAGAATTTAAATCCGTTACAATTGATTCTTTATCAATTGATTCATCTAAATAAAATGCTTCCTTAACTTTTATGATAAAAGTCTGTTTAGAATTATCAGAATTAACAATTTCTTCATAATTAGCATTATAAATATCACTAACCGTTTTATAATCCATAAAATATAAATCTGCATATTCTTGAATCATTTGTTCCGTTTCAGATAATTGTTCTTCTACTTCTACTTTTTCTAATGACTCATCTACAGCAATACTTGTAGCACCTATTTGACCAAGGGCTAATGCATCGATGATTTGATCATCTAAGATATCATCTACATTTTTAGTTTCTAATTCTTGAGTTTCTATGATAGATTGATTACTAGCTAAATTTGCTAAAGTATTAAGTTCTTGATTAAATGCTTGATTTTGATTTTCTAGATAACAATAACCTAATGTTTCTAAAATACCAATTGACAGACAAGCCGTAGCTAAAATCTTCATAATGCCATTTTCGGATAATTGTTTATGTTTTGTTCTAACAAGCGTTACTTGGTTAGATACTTTATCGCCTATAACGCCTTTAATTAAAGCTCTATTCAAATCTCTTAGTTCAGGATAACTTTTTATTAATGAGTAGTCGCTAATATATACATGCGTATTATGTGAAATTCTAAACTTTACCATATCGTTTTTATCATTTCTTCTAATACTATGAACAGTACCATTCAAAAGTTCTTTTAACTTTTTCTGAACAAAATAATTACCACGATACTTATTACTATTACTATGTTGCCATTTATTATTAATATATCTTTGAATAACTAGGTAACTTTCACCTAGATATTGACCTATTAAAACACGCATATTACCATTTATAACATTTTCCATTTTTTCACCTCACTAACAACAAAAAGATATCATCACGTATTTTCCATAATAATATCTTTTCAAAATCATGTCAACATTAATTGATTAGATTAACCCCTTTTTTACATAAATTGACTATTTTTCAACCATTAATGGATATTTTCTTCTTACACGCACTAACACTATTCCTGTTAAATATGTAAGTGTTAGTAAAAAGTATTCTAAAAATTGGTTTCTTGTCAAAAGTGATACAGCAGACGCAAAGCATCCTAATCCAATCCCGATTGATGATAAAATCATTAAAATCACCTTTTTCACATTAATTTTCATATGAAATCCCCCCTTTTCCAATGAAAATTACAATATAGTACTATATAATATTAAGTTTGTCAAGAAAAAATTAATTTTTTTATAAAATAAAAGCCTTTTACTATTTTATTAAGCAAAAAACTTTTAAATATCATATATTAATTGTTTAACTTACATTTTTTTGTTTTGGCTTTTTTATTTCTTTTGAAGCCAATCTAGAATTATCTAGAAGTTTCAACATCTCCTTAAAATTTAAAAGAGTTGTCTTTAAATCATTATCTACTTTTTGTATAGTTGGCAATTCATTGGTTAAACCATTAACTATACCAAAATTATAAATACTTTTTAAGACATGTGGTATTGCCGAACCATTATCGATTATTAATTTTTTTATGTCATTATAACTTCTCGCGATAAAGAAATTAGCAACTTGTTCTTGAAGTAACTCAATTGCCTTTGTTTGATTATTTGAAAACTTGTTAATGCCATTTAGACATATTAAAGATTTTGCCATACAAAATAAAAAATCTGGTGGCAAAAATTCATATTTTAAACAAATATTTATTACATCGGTAAAATAACAAGTAATATCTTTAGTTTTAACTTCATGACAGTAACTTTTTATGTCCTCTTTAAATTGCTCTTTTTCAATAGCACTAATTTTAGCATAAGGCATTAATAATTCTAAAAGTTTGTCATAATCACCTAAATAGGCATTTATAAAAAACTGTTGGACTATTTTAACATCAGTCTTTGATAATTCAAATAATAGGCCCATATCTAAAAAACCAATGTCGCCATTATTGTCTATATAAATATTTCCACTATGAGGGTCGCCATGAAAAACAACCATTTCATTATGGAGTAATGCCTCAAAACTTAATTTTATATAACTATTAATAGCGGACGCAATTTTTTCAGTATTTTCCGCATTCAACTCCATTTTATTAAGCGTCTTACAATCTATATATTCCATAACAATGATATTTTTAGTGCAAAGATTTTCATATAATTTAGGAATTTTTATATTTTTAGTATTTGGTACTTTCCCATTAACACTATTTGCAAATGATTGATATAATTTAATATTTTCTTTCTCATGTTCAAAATCAATTTCATCATAAATCCATTTTATATATAAATCTAAAGCTCTATCTTTACCGATAAGATTATTAAAATTAACTAGCTTGCCAAAGCGATTAACAATAGAACGCATTTGTTCAATATCTTTATAAAGATTATCAGTAATATCCTTTCTTTTAATTTTTATAGCAACCATCTCACCATTTTTTAAAATAGCTTTATGGACTTGTGAAACCGATGCTGATCCAATAGGTTCTCTATCAATCGTCGTAAACAAATTATTAAGTTCTTCATTATACTCAGCTCTTAATATCTCTTGAATATCTTCAAAGGGAATTGGATTACAGTTATCACAAATACTCGAAAGTAATTGCCGGTCTTCCTCTTTAAATAAATCACCATAATTTTGAGTTGCTAACATTTGAGCAAGTTTAATATAGGTTATTCCCATATGCTCACATAAAATTTTAATTGCCTTACCTGTTCCATAGCGTTTAATATACTTATTGATAAGTAATTTAATAATTTCTAAATATAGTTTCATACAATATCCTCAATTCAAGATGCTATTCTATCATATTTTTTTTAATTTTTTAAAGAAAAAAATTATTATAAAACTATAATAATTCAAATCTTTTCTTAATTGTATCAGGTCCTAAAATTTTCATTATTTGATATAAATCAGGCGTTGTCGTTTTTGTTGTTAAAGCAACTCTTAGAACATTACTAATATCGGCAATATTACCTTTATAATTATCAGGATTTAATTTATATTCCTTCATATTAGAGGCATAGCCTAAAGAGTCAGCCATTTCTTTCATTTTATTAAACCAAGTTTCATTATCATCACTAGAAGAATAGTATTTACTAATATAAGTATTTAAAATATTTTTAATTTCCTCTTTATCAGTAATTTTTTGAAATTCATAATTTTTAGTTTCTTTATCAAACAATTCGTCATACATATACCATACTTGCTTTTTTATATCTGAATAACTTGCATAATCTTTTCTTGGTTTTGCTTGTTCTCTTTCAATATTAAATATCGCAATTGATTTACCTTTATACTTTTCAAGTAAGTTTTTAAATTCCAAATCAAATTCACTAGACCATTTTAAAACGCGATCATAAATTTCACTAGCTTTTAAAGTTGATAAATAGTTTTTAGAAATATTTAGTAATTTATCTAAATCAAACAAAGCCCCACTTGTACTCATTTTTTTAAATTCCATTTTAAATTCATCAATTGATTTATCTTTATTACAATCAAGCCATTCCTCAAAATTAGAATTAGCTATCGTTGTCAAATAAAGAATAACCGCCTCGGTTGGAATTCCTTGTTCATGATAATATGTAACGGATGCTTCCGGATCTTTTCTTTTGGATAGTTTTCTTTTAATACCTTCATCATCTTTTAAAAGGGGAGCAATATGGGCATATTTAGGAACTTTAAAATTAAACATTCTAAATAATTGCGTATGAATTGGTACACTCGATAACCATTCATCGCCCCTAATAACATGCGTAGTATGCATCAAATGGTCATCAACTAAATGAGCAAAATGATAAGTAGGTAGTCCATCTGACTTAATAATAATAATATCCAAATCATTTTCTGGTAGTTCCATTTTACCTTTAATGCAATCGTTAAAAGTAAACTGTTTTTCAAAATTACCAGGTGACTTTAATCGAATAATATATTTATCACCATTTTTAATACGTTTTTCGATTTCGTCGATTGTTAAATTACGACACCTAGCATGTCTTCCATAATAACCGATGCGGCTTTTATATTTTTCTTGTTTTTGTCTAATCTCATTTAGTTCTTCTTCAGTACAAAAACATGGATAAGCCATATCATTTTCAATTAAGTATTTCGCAAATGCCCAATAGATTTCTTTACGATTAGACTGAATATATGGTGCATAAATACCCGTTTCCGTCGTTTCCGATGTGACGCCTTCATCAAACTTTATATCAAAATCATTTAAAGACTTTATAATTTTTGTTATACCATCTTCAACTAAACGTTTTTGATCAGTATCTTCAATCCTAAGATAAAAGATGCCATTAGTTTGACTAGCCATTTTTCTAGAAATAACTGCTTGATATAAGTTCCCAATATGTGGTAATCCAGTTGGGCTTGGTGCATAACGCGTTACGATTGCACCATCACTTAAATTTCTTTCTGGATACATTTTTTCATAATCTTCAATTGTTTTAGTAATACCTGGTAAAAGTAAATCAGCTAATTCTTTTCTATCCATTTTTAACACCTCTTTTTTAATTATACACTAAATTTAAGGAAAATAAAGATAAAAAGAAATTTTTATTTTGAAAACTAAGATAACATTACATTAAAAAAACAGAATTTTATGATACAATAGATAGGAAGAGGTTTTAAGGCAATGAAAAAAATACTCGTAAGTGATTATGATGATACATTTTATCTTAATGATATGGATATTGAAGAAAATAAAAAATGGGTAGATAATTTTAGAAAAAAAGGTAATTTATTTATAATCGCAACTGGAAGAGGCTATATCGATTTTAAAGAGGCCTTAACGACATATAACTTTAATTATGACTATGTTATTTTAAATCATGGTACAACTGTTATCGATAAAAACAAAAATATTTTAATAAATTATTCAATTGAGCAAAGTATTATTTTAAAAATGATAATGGCATTAAAACCCAAAAATCGTATTCTCTATTTTTATGATGACTTAACGGAAAGTACAGAATATATAGAAAATAAAAAAGTATTAAAAATTAACTTAAGATATGATTCTAAAGATATGGCTTTGGAAACTGCTGAAATGTTAAACAATAAATATGGAGAATATGTAAAAGCCTATCCTGTCCCTATTAACGATGTTGAAATTATCTCTAACGTGACGGACAAAGCTAAAGCCATATATTTTATTGCCAATAAGGAACAAACTGCTAATGATAATATTTATACAATTGGTAATGGTCATAATGATATTGAAATGATTAAAGAGTTTAAGGGCTATTGTGTGACAAAATCTGCTAGTGACCTAAAAAAAGAAGCCACTTGCGAATTTGCAAGTGTTTCCGAATTAATAAAGAAAATTATTTAAATATAAAATAGACAAGGAAGTAATATGATGATTGAAAATAATTATGTTCAAGTAGTAGGAATT
Organism: Bacilli bacterium; assembly: GCA_022795155.1. GTDB lineage: Bacteria > Bacillota_I > Bacilli_A > RF39 > UBA660 > CAJLIR01. Next base: position 11,607 of record JAAWGF010000032.1, read on the forward strand.
AATCAAAGTGTTAGAGTTAAAAGAAAAACTAAAAAGATTTTATCCGATTTAACAATGGCTGTTAAAAAAGGTGAATTTGTAGCCATTGTTGGTTGCTCAGGAGCCGGTAAAACAACACTAATGAATATCTTAAGTGGTTATAATAAACCAAGTAAAGGCACTATATATATTGATGGCTTGGATTTATTTGAAGATGCTGTTTATTTCAAAGGGAGAATTGCTTATGTTCCTCAACAAGAAATATTAGATCAAACTTTAACACTTCAAAAATCGCTAGAATATTCTTTACAACTACGCATTAAAGATATTTCTAAAAAGGACGCTAAAAATACTATTAATCGTATTCTTAAAATTTTAGAACTTTCTCATGTTAGAAATTCTTTAATCAAAAATTTAAGTGGTGGCGAAAAAAAACGTGCCTCGATTGCTACGGAAATGCTTAGTGACCCAAATTTATTTTTACTCGATGAACCAACATCGGGACTTGACGCTAATATTGAGAAGAAAATTATGAAAAAATTAAGAGAAATAGCTGATACGGGTAAAACCATTATCATGACAGCCCATACCGTATCGAATTTAAATCTTTGTGACAAAGTTGTATTTATGGGCAAAGATGGGAAAATTTGTTATTATGGTACTTATAAAGATATTTTTGCGTATTTTAATGTCGAAGAATTTGTTGATATTTATGATATTTTAAAAAATGATACAAATACTTGGTATAAAAAATATTTACATGAACATAAAAATGAAAGTGTATATATATCTGAAAAAAGAGAAAAAATAGATAGAGTTAGACCTATTAAACAAACAAAAATTCTCGTTAAAAGATATATCTCATCTTTAATAAACAATAAATTTATGTTTGCTCTTTTACTTGGACAATCAATTGCGATGGGATTATTAATTTGTTTAGCAACCGAAAAGGATTGCTTATTAAATCCCATGACATCATCAATGATTTTAGCAGCGTTTACAATGGCTTCTTCTTGGCTAGGACTATTTAATACCATTCAAGAGATTGTCAAAGAAAGGGCTATGTTAAAAAAAGAATATATGAGTGGGTTAAGTTTTTCCTCTTATATGGCATCAAAAATAATAATATTCTCTTTTTTGGCCTTATACCAAGCTATCACTTGTGTTTCAATAGTCTACTTTCATTTAGATCCTAGACCTAATGATATTTTAATAACGAATACCCTTGTTGACCTAATTATAAACTTCTTCTTAGTAACGTTTACAACTAGTATGCTCGGAATCTTTATTTCATCAATAGTTAAAGATGCTAAGACAACGTTAATCTTATCACCTTTATACATGATGATGCAGATGCTATTTTCGGGCATGTTTATTCCATTTATTGAGTTAACTAAAACTATATCTTACTTTACGATTGCAAGGTGGGGCTATGAAAGTTTTGCAACTATCAGTAATTTAGGAAAATATGGTTTTATTGAGCCTGATAAAGGCTTCTTTGATTTTAATGTACCGCATGTTATTAGTATTTGGTTAATTTTTATAGGAATGTTTAGCATATTTCTAGTGGCTAGCATTATTGTCATAAAAAGAAATATTATTGCTAAAAATCATAATTATCTATTCTTAGACGATAATAAAAATAAATTGTTTAAAACAAAAGTTTCCAAAAAAATAAATACTAAAGAAATTTTTATAGATTAAAAAAATCCCTAAGTTTTATCTTAAAGATTCTATTTCTTCTTTAGTTAGTCCTGTAAGTCGCGATATGGTATTGATGTCAATATTTTCATTTAACATCTTTTTAGTAAT
>JAAWGF010000006.1 GCA_022795155.1 Bacilli bacterium
GCGGAAGAAACGATAATGGCCTATTATGGATCCGAAGAGGAGCAAAGAAAACGAGAGAAATGGCGCATGCAAAATGCGATTGATATAGCAACAAAAGAAGGGACTGAGCGAGGACTTAAACAAGGAATCGAACAGGGACTTGAACAAGGCAGTGAGTTAACACAAAGAGAAATAGCTAAAAAGATGCTTGATAAAACCATACCAGTTGAACTAATTATGGAATTAACTAATTTAACCCAAAAAGAAATTGAATCTCTAAGATAAAACTTAGGGATTTTTTTAATAGGGAAAATGGTTGGTATTTTTTCTAGTGAAGTTAATAGTATATTATAAATATGTGTAAAGACGAGTAAAGATGTTAAAAAAGTTATTGAAAAAGATAATGAGTTTATGTATAATACGGTTGAAAAGGAACTGATTTATATGAAAAGATTTGTTAAAAAAACTTTAATTGTATTTATATTTTTAGCTTCAATTTTAGTAGGAAGTGCGAATGCTTTGGAAAATAATGAAATCTATTTATCAGATATTGATTATACATCGGATTCTAGAGCTGGATGGGGTGTTATCCAAAAAGATAAGGCCGGAGATGGTAATAAAATATCGGCAAAGGTTGAAGGCGCTTATTATACTTTTGATAAGGGTATGTGGGCACATGCTACATCTACCTTAATATATGATATAAGCGCTTATTCAAATGTTTATAAGTATTTTTCGGCTTATGTTGGTTTAAATAAAACAGCATCTAGTTCAAGCAATGGGGTTATTTTTAAAGTATATACATCATCTGATAAGCAAAATTGGGAACTAGTAAAAGAAACTGGTGTTTTGAAAGCAGGTACTAATGCCGAATTAATCCAAATTGATATAACAAATGTTCATTACTTAAAGTTAGTAGCTGATTCGAATGGAAGCAATGGGAATGATCACTCTGTTTATGCTGATGCAAAATTAGTAAAAAGTATAGCTAGTGCAAATGTAATTGATTTAGGGAATGGAAAAGTAGTTAAATTATTAGAGGAATATGATAGAATCATAAAGGAAAGATATACTAATGCAACTTTAGATAATAAAGATTATGAATTGTTACTTTTACAAAGAACATTTGTTAAAAATGTAGGGCAATATGCTTTAAAAAGATTTACAGAAGAAAGTGAAGAAAATAAGGAAACATTAAATTGGTTATTTAATGATGTTGACAATTTAAGATTGTATATAATGGGAGGAGCTCCAGATGGTGGTAGTTACTATAATTCTTTAACTCAACTTTCTAGACTATATTATAATTATAAAAATGATTTTCTTAATAATGGGAAATTGAATAATAAGTGGTATCCTAACATGTCTTATGGCGATTTATATAAGAAGATGGCTATTACATTATCTTTAACTCATTCACAAAGAGTGGGATTATGGATGCAATCAGGTATTAGTGAAAACCAATCAGATGCGGTTAGACGTTATGCTATATTTAAGTATCTACATAAAAATGGTAATTTTCATGCCATGGATAATGTTGATATTACACCGTGGTTTGAGGCTTTAACGGTTGAAGAAATGCGTTTTGTTATGAATAATGCAATTGATGATGAAGAGATTTTATGGCTGAATGATTATGTCCAAAATATGTTAGATAAGTATAAAGCAAATCGATATTTAACACCACATCCTTATATAGCTTATGTATGGCCTAATTATCAAAATAATGTTTATTATGATGAACAAAATAAAAATTATTTCAATGAGTTATTTGCTGTAAATAAGACTGATGCTAATAAAGGCTTGTCTTTCAACACAGTTGATGGTCAAGAAAAAATTGGTTTATTTGATTCAATATATCAAATACCAGGTGGCGTGGAACAGCCAGTGTACGAAATAAAAGTGACTCGTGGAGATTCTAATTATAAATTATACAAAGTATGGATGAATTTTAGGAACAAATTTGGTACAGGGGCTGTTTGTGGCGGTATTTCTAAATCTGGCTCAAATATTCGTGCTACCCATGGAATTCCCGCAACGGTTATAGGTCAGCCAGGTCATGCAGCGTTATTATATTATAGTAAGGATGCTAATGGCAAGGGCTATTGGAATATTGATAATGATGTTAGTGGATGGACATTATCTGAAAAAGGTGAAAGACTATTACTTGGTTGGGGTAATGGTAGTTATGCTAGAGGTTCATATCAAGTTGTTTATATGGCTTTAGCCCAAGAGGCTATTAATGATTATGAAAATTTAATTAAAGCTGAAGAGATGGTAATGCTAGCTAATGTTTATAGTGGAGATTATGCAAGACAGGAGGAGATTTATCGACAAGCATTAGAAATGCAATCAATAAATTTTGATGCATGGCTTGGTTTGATTAATGTATATCTTGCTAATTCAAATAAAACAGAAAATGATTTTTATGCTTTGGCTGAGGAAGTGTCACAAAATCTAAAGTATTTCCCACTCCCAATGTACCATTTAACAAATTTAATTAAACCTAAATTAGTAGGTATTATTAATATTTATAAGTTTACACTTTTGCAAACAAGAATGCTAACAGAAGCAAGTCAAATACCTAATAACACAGCTGATAATTACTATGTATATCAACCTTCTTTAACAAGAACAGAAGCAAACTTTTTGTTGGGGAAAATAGATAAATCTATTGCTTCATTCTCATTTGATGGTAAAAATGCAGGTAAAATTGTTTTATCAAGCCGTTTTGATGGGAGTGGTGTTCGTTTCGATTATAGTTTAGATGGTAAACAAACATGGAATGAAGTTTCATTTACAGCTGAAGAGGAACATGCTTTGCAATTAACATTTGATCAAATAAATAGCATTACTTCAGAAAATGATATTTATGTTCATATAGTTGGCGTTAATTATGATGAAAATAATTTATATAAAATTGATATTACGGAACAATCTTTACCTGAAAGTTTATATGCTAATGATTTGGAAAATCGCATTATCGGAATAAATAATAATATTGAGTGGCGGATGAAGGGTGATACTAATTGGACATCATATGCCATTGCAGCACCTGATTTAACGGGTAACAAGCAAATTGAAATTAGAGCTTCTGCCAATGGAACTAAATTGACAAGTAATTCGAACACTTATACTTTTACTATAAACAGTGATGATTTAACAAGAAAATATGTGCCAGTATCACGTTTATCAATTGTTGGTTTCTCAACTGAAGCAGCCGGACAAAAAAGATATGCAGTGAATGCAATTGATGCTAATTATAATACTAATTGGCATTCAGCATGGGACGGAAGTGATACTGAAAGATATATTGTTATTAAAGTAGACAAACCAATTTATTTATCGGAAATTGAGTATGTTCCTGGTGGTGGTGGAAATGGTAAAATCAAAAATGGAACTATTTATGGAAGTAATGATGGTGAAAATTGGGAAGAAATTAAAAAAGTTTCTAATTTAACTTACAATAATGGCAATGTTAATGATTATGATCATGGATTTAAAAATACTAAACATTTTGAAATTAATAGTGATAAAAAATTCCAATACATAAAAATAGTAGCAGACACAACAACGAATGGTCGAAATTTCTTTATGGCTAGGATGTTTAATATATATGAAGATGCTACAAAGTTACCTAAAAATCCAACTGCTGAAATTTCTTATAGTACTACTAATTCTACTAACGATGAAGTTATTGCTAAACTTATAAATCCTTCAACTAAAATTACGATTACTAATAATAATGGTCTTGACTCATACCGATTTACTGAAAATGGAACTTTTACTTTTGAGTTTGTTTCTGAAGATGGACTAAAAGGAACGACAATCGCAACTGTTAATTGGATTGATAAAGATATTCCAACTGCTGATGTTGAATATAATATAGATAGCGATAATAAACTAAAAATTTTACTAGATGGCATCAGTGAAGATGTATATTTATTGGATAAAGATAATAAAAAAATTAGTTATATTGAAGTTAAAAACAATAAAGTATCGTCTATTCATTATTTAGATGCTGATGAAAATATTACTAAAACCATTGAGGTAGATGAGAATGGGACTATTACAAAAATTATATATAAAAATACGACAGGGAATGTCGGCTTAGTTGATACATATGTTACAACACTTGAAAATGGCATTATTGTAAAAGAAGAATGGTTTGATTCTAGTAAAAATAATATAATTGCTGGTAATCAATATGTTGATGATATGGGACATAGTGTTTCAGTTTCACAATCACAATTAGACTCTTTAAAAAGCTTACAGCAACCAATAAAAAGTCCTCTTGAATATACTTTTGATGGTAGCGGAGATTATGAGTTTAAATTTCAGGATAAAGCCAGTAATATAGCTTATAAGAGTATTAAAGTTGATTATATTGACAATAAAACAACAGTTATAGCTAGTGATATTACTTATAATATTACTAAATTGACAAATAAAGATGTAGTAGCTACAATTAATCCTTATATAATAGATATTGATAAAAAGGAAGCTGTGATGGTAAATGGTCATGGGAAGACACATACATTTACAGAAAATGGTGAATTTATTTTTGAATATAAAGATCCCGATGATACAGAAAATTGGGAGGTAAAATCGCATATAGCAACGGTAGATTGGATTGATAAAAATCCGCCAACGGCTTCTATCAATTATAGTACAAAAGAAGAAACTGATAAAGTGATTGTAACCCTGATTAATGAAAGTGAACCTATAAAAATACTTAATAATAATGCTAACAGAGAGTATACATTTACTAAAAATGGTACATTCACTTTTGAAATTATGGATTTAGCTGGTAATACTAATAAGGTTGTAGCAACTGTTGATTGGATAAAAAAACCTGATGATGTATGGGAAGGACCAGAGGAAGATAAACCAGATGATTCTAAACCTAGTAAACCTGTTATACCAGAAAAACCTGATGATATTGTGATCATTCCTGATAATCAATTTGGTAATGCAAATAACCAAATTGTAGATTCAAATAACCAAGATGATGAAACCGATGCGGATATAGACGATAAGAGACCCGTTGATAATGAAAAACCGACTATATCTGAAAATAAACCTAATAAGGATAAACCAAATAAAAATGATAATGAAAACTCAAATAATGAAGTAAAAATCGAAAAATCGAATACTTGGTTAAAAATTACTATAATAGTAGTGTCAGTTGTCATTGTATCTGTTTTAGGTCTTATTATAAAGCGTAGATATGATAATAAGTAAATTGATGATTATATAGAATTAAAGGCAAACGGTATTTTCTGTTTCCTTTTTTTAAAAATAAATTTTATAAAATTTTTCGGCATATTTTTTATTATTTGTTTCATTATAAAAATGGAGGGAAAATATGAAAAAAATAATAATACCATTTTTAATTTCGTTAACAATTTTATTAAGTGGTTGTGGGGAGACATTAAATAACACACCAACTAAGCAAGTTGAAATGTTTTTTATGAATTATCAAACACTAAACAGAGATGTAATTGATGATTTAAATAGTGTTTTAGAAGCCGATAATTCAATGAATGATAGTCAAAAGGAAAAATATAAAAATATCATGAAAAACCATTATAAAAATCTCGTTTATGATATAAAGGATGAGCGAATAAATGGCGATACAGCAATAGTAACTGTTGAAATTGAAGTCTATGATTATTCAAAAGCGATAGCGAATGCGAACTCATATTTAGAAGATCATATGGATGAATTTTTAGATGATGAAAATAAATATAGTCAGGAGAAGTTTATTGATTATCGCCTTAATGAATTAGAAAATGTAAAAGACAAGGTTAAGTATACTTTAGATTTAAATTTGACAAAGATTGATGATAAGTGGCAATTAGATAAAATTTCTAGTTTAGATGAAGATAAAATTTTAGGTATTTATGAATATTAAATAGAATGAAAATTCTATTTTTTGTTTAAAATATTTATTGCTGTTAAGAAGTTGTATAATAATTATATAATAGTGAATTATAATTTATATAAAGTTATAAATATGTTATAATTATATAAAGATAGGAGATGTTTTATGAATTGTAAAAAGTGTGGAAAAGGTCTAAATCCAAAAGATAAAGTTTGTAGTAATTGTGGAGAACCGGTTTTTTTAGAAAATAGTAGCAATCCTAAGAAAATAAATGATGAAATGGGTAGTAGAAAGCAAAATAGAATATTGATTATTTTATTAGTTGTTTTGGTTGTAATTATTTGCGTTTTTTTGGGTTATGTTTTTGTGATTAAATATAATAATGACCAGCAAATTACCAATAATGTTAAAGATAATAATAATGTTAAAGATGATAATCCGGATGATAATAATCAAGTTAATAATGAGCCAAATAGCGCATCACCTACTTATATTTTGAATGAGCAATTAGCACATATTTATGATCCTATTACTGATACTAAAATAAAAATTGAGGATAATATTATTAGCCCAGCAATAATAATAGAGATTGATGAAAATAAAAATGTTGGATATTATTTTGAGGATTGTGGTCAAAATTGTATTCCAACCTTGATAGATATAAATGATGAGCATGCTAAAAGCATTACTTATGTTAGTCAGGGTTATGAAGATGCTTTTGTTTATGTTATTTTAACTGAAGAAGGTAATATTTATCAAGGTAATATTAACGGTACTAAGGTTGATGTTGCCAAAAAGATTGAAGCAACCAATAAATTTATTAATATTACCCACGGAGGATATAGGGTAGAAGCTACTAATAAGATTGGAACAGTATTAGGCATAACTGATGATAGTAGTTATTATAATGTCATATATTGCCCAAATATTAAGAGTGGAAATTATGTGGCATATGTAAATTATTATTCTGACTCAGATCCATATGATATTGAATATGAATATATTTTAGCTTATGATGATGGCTCTATTAGTTATTTAAATTTTAAGAGTTCTATGTTAGATCAACGTTGCGAAAATTATGATTATGATCAGTTTGTGGTTAATACTAATAATGAAAAAATTAAAGCCCAATTTGTGTTTTATAAAGAAGGTTTTTATATTTTAGCTACAGATGGTTATTTATATAAATTAACATCAACTAAAACTGAAAATAATTATGTCGCTGAATTATATAATTCTAATAAGGTTAGTAAATATAGTTATAATCAGGAATATGCAAGAATAGATAGTATAACGGTGGATTATGTAGATAATACGAATGAAGTGTTTGATAATTTATTATCTAGTGGTGGAGTTCAAATTGTTATGGTAGAAAGAAAAAATGGTTAATAAAAAAATCACTTAGTGATTTTTTTATTTTGTCTCTATATTTTCTAAAATCCAGTCATAGTCTTTATTATTATAAATAGTACCACAATATTCGCATTTGCCAGTATTATTTACATTCATATTAGCACTACATGATGGGCATTTTCTAACACTATATTGTATTTTGAAATCTCTAATTTTCGTAAATGTTAATATATTTGTTTTTTCGATACGATGACTATTGTTTCCACTAATTAATTTTTTTGTGTCTTTATTAATAACATAATCCATATATCTAGATGTTAATTTTACTGTAATTATAAAGTTATCGTTAGTAATTTCAATATTTTGAATTTCGGTTGATTTGACATTCAATTCATCAAACATTTGAATTTGATTATTATTATTTAAATTATTTAGCCTTTCATTAAAGTTGTTAAATACTTTATTACTAATAAAATGTTTTACTCTATCTAGGTTGTTGGTCATAAGTGATATATGCAACATGACAAATATATTATCTACTTTAGTTTTAAATTTACTTTCTGAAAACGTGTTATCTAATCTAATCAATTCATTTAGCATATTTTCCTCCTTACTATATCTCTCTTTCATATAATAGTTCCAATTTATGGATGCGATAGTTAGATTTTTCTATCATAATTTCGATTTCATATGTTTGTAGCATTTTGTGATTGTATTTTCCTTTAATGATTTTATTATTTTTATCAATAATGTAGTCAAAACATTCAATAATAACTCTTAGATTTACATTATTATTTATAGTATTTGTAATATAGGATTTTATATATTCGATTTGTCCAACCATATTTTTTTGCTGTTTATTCTTTAAAGTTTCAATTTGTGTTGCATAGAGTTTAAATAAGTTATCAGTTGTAATAGTTTTAATTGTATCTATATCAAAATTCATTTTGGCTATTTTTAGTTCTTTAATTAAGTTAAATGCACTCATTTGAAATTCTTCTTTGTTAGAAATATCATTTTTTGATAGTAATGGGTCATTATGATTAATAGGATAGCTTTTTTTAGTTTTCTTTTTTTCCCCTTTTATATTTACAAGCAAAGTAGATAGAATAACTATAGATATCATGATAATAATTATTACTTTATTATCGCTTATAAAATTTTGAATTATATTTAAGATATCATCAATATTTAACTTCATTTAAACACCTCATTTTTTACTTTTGAACTAACATTTGCTTTTTAGTCATTATCCATTTTTCCTCTTCATTTATGATCGTAGCGTTACAATATTCACATTTACCACTGGCATTTATATCTATTTTTGCCCCACAATTTGGACAATTAGTAATATTTGTAGGATTTGTATATTTTGTAAATGTTAATAGATATGTATAGGTTAATGTTCGACATTTATTACCGCGAACGACTTTGTCATTATTGTCAATAACATAATCATTGCAAGTTACTTTTAAAACAGTATTTATAGTAGTAAGATTATTGTTTATTGTAATACTTGATATATAGTTAGTAATATAATGAATATTTTCCATTATATTTTTTTGACCTTTAACTTGTAATGTGCTAAGTTGCATTGAATACATATTGTAGATTTCATCACTGACTAAATCCCTAATTGTATCTAAATCGAAATCCATCCATGCTTCTTGGATATTTTTATATATATTAAATACAGTGCTATTAAATTTTTCAATATTGAAATTTGGTAAATATTTATTAATATCCTCTTGTGATAGTCTTGGTGGTATATTTGATGATTGATTAGAGTTGCTGTTTTTTGAACTTTTATTTACAAGAATACTTAGGGTGATGATTGCGATTATCAAATTAATAAATCCAAAAATAAAGAAGATAAATATAAAATATGGTGGGAACATAATTATTTTTGGCAAGGTATTATTTTTTATTTTTTGAGCAAATGATTGATAAAAAATAAATATAAGGAATGTTAACATCATTGTTGAGACAATGTGTAGACCACTAAAATAAAATCCGCCATAAGATGTACTACTGTTTGAACTACTACTCCAATTAGATGAACTTCCCCAATCAGAACTCCAATCGGAAGAACCTCCCCATGATGAGCCACTATCCCAACTAGAATCAAAACCAGAATCGGCCTTGATTAAAATGGGACTTAAGAGAATAATAAAAATTATTATTAGAGATAAAATTTGTTTCTTTTTCATTTTTTCTTTTCCTTTTCTAATATTATTGTATCATTTTTTATCATAATTTTGTTTTAAAACTTTTTATTTTACTCAATTTTACATTGATAATCCTTAATAGTGCATATTTTGTCCTTTTTTTCATATCTTTTTATAGGTGGTTATATGAGGAGACTATTTTGTTTAATTTTAATAGTTTTGGCTGTTATTCCCTATAGTGTTAGAGCTTTTGATACGAGTGCTACATCAGCAATATTAATGGATATGGATAGCGGCAGAATTTTATATAGTAAAGATATTCATAATGTTCGAACGGTTGCCTCAATTTCTAAAATCATGACTTGCATTGTTGCTATTGAAAGCGGTAAATTGGATGAAGTTGTAACGATAGGTGATGAAATTTTACCAGCTTATGGTTCAGGAATTTATATAAGGCAAGGGGAACAATTGACACTTTTAGATTTATTATATGGTCTTATGCTTAGAAGTGGTAATGATGCAGCTTTGGCAATTGCGAATTTTGTTGGTGGCGATGTTGCCGGTTTTGTTAGTATGATGAATTCTAAAGCTAAAGAAATTGGTATGAAAGAATCAGAATTTAATAATCCAAGTGGTTTAGATCAAGATAAGGGTAATTATTCAAGTGCTTATGATATGGCTATTTTGACTAGTTATGCGATGAAAAACGAAACTTATCGAAAAATTGTTGGAACTAAAAAGTATACTTTGACTACTAATATGAATTCGTATGCTTGGTATAATAAGAACAGATTATTGACTAGCTATAAGTATACAACTGGGGGAAAGACAGGATTTACTGATAAGGCAAGAAGAACTTTGGTTACAACAGCAAGTCGTGATAATTTAAATTTAGTTGTTGTGACATTAAATGATGGGAACGATTTTAATGACCATCGGGATTTGTATGAAGAGGCGTTTAACAACTATTTTTCTTATAAAATTTTAGAAGAGGGCGAAATTAATGTATATGATGAAAATTATTATACGAATTCTACTCTCTATATAAAAGAAAAGTTCTCTTACCCTCTAATGAAATCTGAAAAAAGTAATTTATATTTAAAAATTGAATTAAATAGGAATGAACATTTTAAAGATGGTGATGTTGTTGGTGATGTTCATGTTATGCAAAATGATAAAAAAATTTTTACAACCGAGGTTTATATTCAAGAAAAAAAACAAGAGCATCTTAAATGGTATCAACGTTTTAAAAAGTGGTGGGCAAATTTATGGTAAATAAAATTTGGGGCTTTTTTATAATTGTTGGCATTGTATTTTCAATTATAACTGGAAAAACAGATATTATAAACACAGAAATTTTAAGTAGTACTAAAACGTCTTTGGATATGATTTTAAAAATATTACCAGTTATGGGGCTTTGGCTTGGTATTATGAATATCGCGTCTAAATCTGGTTTATTGGCAAAATTTTCTAAATTAATTTCACCAATTTTAATTAAAATATTTCCAGATATTCCTAAGAATCATGAATCAATTAGTTATATTTCCTCTAATATTGTTGCGAATATGTTTGGACTTGGAAATGCGGCTACACCATTTGGATTAAAGGCTATGAAATCTTTGCAAGAATTAAATCCTAAAAAAGATGAAGCAACAAGAAGTATGATAACTTTTTTAGTTATTAATACTTGCGGGCTAACAATTATTCCAACTACGGTAATCTCACTTAGAATGCTATACGGTAGTGATAATCCGACTTTTATTTTGTTACCTTGTATTGTCGTGACATTTGTTTCCTTAGTTTTAGGGCTTATTGTTGACCGAATTTTAGCTACTAGGTATAAAAAATGATTAATTTTTTTTCAAATGCAATAATACCAATTATTATTTTAATAATAATTATTTATGGAGTAAAAAAGAAAGTCAATATATATGATGTTTTTATCGAGGGAGCAAAAGAGAGTATTGAACTTGCAATTAATTTATTTCCATCGATGCTAGCAATGATTTTGGGTGTTAATATATTTTTGAAAAGTGGAATTATAGATGCATTTTTTGATAAATTATCGAGTATTTTTATGTTTTTAAGAATTCCATATCAAATTTTGCCAATGATGATTATGCGCCCAATTTCTGGATCATCAGCCTTAGCCATTTTAACAAATATTTTTCAGGTTCATGGACCAGATTCATTTTTTGGGGTCTTGGGCTCAATTTTGCAAGGCTCAACAGATACGACTTTTTATATTTTAACAATTTATTTTGGAACGATAGGTGTTAAAAAAATTAAATATGCTTTAACAGCAGGGGTAATTGCTGACATTATTTGTATAATTATTAGCATAATCATTGTTAATTTAATTTTATAGGTTTGACTAATTTAATCTTAGGGTGTAATATTATTTTGGTGGTAGAATGAGACGCAAAATTTTAATATTATTGGTTACTTTAATAATATTTACAGGTTGTAATAAAAGCCAACTAACATGTGAAAAAAAGGCTAAAAATCCTGGTTATACATATAATGAAAGTTATAAATTAGTGTATGATGAAAATGGTAATAATTTGAAACAAATAAATATAAAAATGGAATCCGTTTATAACGAACATTATACATCAGAAGAGATTGAAGAGGAATATGAGGAAGTTGTTGAACATTGTGATTTCTATGAATCGGCAAGTAGTAAATTGGTGGAATGTAGATCAAAATTGCAAAATTCAGTTATTACTGTTAATGTAAAAATAAAAGTTGAAAAAATAAGTGATGATTTATTTGAAAATATGATGTATGTTACTAAAAAAGAAATAAATAAACGAAAAGAAGCAAAAAAGATGTTAGAAAATGTCGGGTATACATGTAAATAGAAAAGCATTTGCTTTTTTTTTCATTTTTAAGTATAATCAGTCTAGGTGACTAAAATGGAGAGATTGCAAAAAGTTATTGCTAATAGTGGTTATTGCTCTAGGCGTAAAGCAGAGGAACTTATTAGTAGTGGGAAAGTAAAGGTTAATGGTATTATTATTGATTGTTTAGGTACGTGTGTTGATAAAAATGATACAATAACAATTTTAGGGAAACCATTAGAAGTTGAAAAAAAAGAATATATTTTACTTAATAAACCACGTGGTGTTATAACGACAACAAGTGATGAAAAAAATAGGCAAACGGTTTTAGATTTGATTGAAACGGATAAAAGGCTATATCCAGTTGGTAGACTTGATTATGATACAACAGGTGCTTTATTACTCACAAATGATGGTGAATTAGCTAACCTATTAATGCATCCTAAAAATAAAATTGAGAAACTTTATATAGTTAAAGTGGAAGGCTTTGTTTCTAAAGATATCTTAACTAAACTATCAAATGGTGTATATATTGATAATTTTAAAACGGCTAAGGCTAAAGTAAGATTGAAAAAGTTTGATAAAAAAAGTAATACATCCTTAATCGAAATTATTATTCATGAAGGAAAAAATCATCAAGTAAAAAAGATGTTTGAGGCCGTTGGTTATCGAGTTCTAAAATTGAAACGTGAAAAAATTGCCTTTTTAGACGTTCAAAATTTAAAATCAGGTGAGTATCGTTATTTAAGCTTAAAAGAAGTAAAAAAATTGTATGCCGAAGTAAAAAGTTAATAAAAAAACCTAATTTTTTAATTAAATTAGGTTTTAATATGGATTCTATTTTTTAGATTATTTTGATTACTAAATGTTATCTTTCACATTGGTTTCTAATTCTTCAATAGCATCAGTTGGACAACCTTCAATGGCATCTTTAACTTCTTCTTCTAAGTTTTTATCCATGTTTTCAAAATCAACGTTTTCTTTTACTTGTGCTAAATCATCTTCGCCAAATTCAAAAACTTCTTCTACTAGACCAACACATGCTCCACATGATATACATTTTTCTTTATTTACAATAACTTTATTCATATTATTCCTCCTAATAAAGATTATAGATAAATAGTATTAAAAATGCAAGTAAATATTTGAAAATTAAAAAAAATATGATATCATATATTATAATGAGGTGGGATATATGCCAAGTAGAATGGAAAGATATTATCAAACAGATGTTGATGTGGCTAAACGTACTCGAAAGAATCAGCGGCTTTATGATGATATACATAATAGTCTAAGTCAACCAAGTGTTGAACAAATATCGAATGCTAATGAAATAAGCCCAGCTAAATTAAATGAAATCTTGAATCGTGATAAAAAAACTGAACGTAGAGTATCTAGAAATGAAGATTTAAATTTTTTGATTCCTGACGATGCTGATGATAATCGTAATTATGATATTAGAGAGGTTTTAGAAAAAGCAAAAACTGATAAAACGGAAAAAAATGATTATCATAAATTGAAGGACGAACAAATTAACTTATTAAAAAAAATTGAATCGTATAAGGCTAGTAAGCAAGAACAGGATGAAAATTTAGACGAATTATTAAATACCATAGCTAGTACCAAATTGCTTAAAGAACTAAATGATCGTGATTTATCATTAGATGTATTAGGTGATTTAAAGTCGAATAATGATGATACAATTGTTGGCGGAATTAGTTCAATAAACAAGGTTATGAATGACATTCCAAAGGTAAAAACTATAACTACTGATAAAAATGAAATCGACCATTCATTTTATACATCAAGTATGAGTTTTAATGAAGACGATTTTGATGATATAAAGGAAATTAAGAATAAACTAAAAAAGAATAATTTTTGGATGAAGACAATGCTTGTCATACTATTCCTTGTAATTATTGCAGTAATTGTTTTGGTTGTTATATTATTATAAAAATGACTTGTAATGAATAATTTTATTAGTCGTTTTTTTAATTTAATCAATAAATTTCTCTAAAAATGATAAAAAGGAATTTATGTTTTCTGTCATTTTTTAGTTAGTAAGTATTATTTTATGTGGCAATAATAAGAAAAAGACTATAAAATTTTATTACAGTCCATTTTTAATGACAAGTATGCCCTAATTCTATTAATTTTTGTTTTACAATATCATAATCATCGTCATATGATAAACTACTTTCTGACGATTGATCTTTTGTGTAAGTCGTTTTGATGGAAAAGCCAAATTTATTTTCTTCAGAATAACTATCTATTTTATAGTTGTTGTTTTCTATTGAATATAATACGAACATTTGCAAAAATGTTACATAGTTGTCAAATTCTTCTTTAGAACTTTCATTTAGGAGAGCTATTGACATATAGTTTTCATCATAGCGGAGTTTCTTATTATTAAAGTAAGCTGTTACGACAGTATCAAATTGAATGCCATTTTCAGTAGTTTTTGATGAACAGACTAATGTTTCTGTAATTTGTTCATTATTTGCTTCTACTTTTGTAGTTGTTGTTTGAAGGGTTAAGTTCGTTTTTCTATCTAAATTTGTTGAAGTATCTTTAATTTGTTTGTTACTATGATTACTCATTAGTTTTAAAAGTATAATAACTAAAATGATAGTTATAATCACGGCTATTACTAAAAATATTTGCTTAATTGGCATTTTTTTTTGTGGTTCAATATATTCATATTGCTTTAATGGATTTATTATATTTTCATCAAAATTGTCATCTTTTTTTTTAATTTCAACAAATGATTTATTTTTTTTCTTTGCCATATTACCAACTTCCTTAATATAAAGTTTATCATATATTATTTAAAAAAACAATGTTTGAGTTATATCAGTAAAAATGTTAAAATAGTTTTAGGTGTTTAAGATGAATGGTGAAGAGTATGAAATAAAAATCGAGCGATTTGATCATGAGGCTAGAGGTATTGGATATATTCTAGGTAAAATAGCTTTTGTCAATGATGTTGTTCCTGGTGATATTGTTTTAGCTAAAATTATTAAATCTAAGAAAAATTATTATATTGCTAAAGTAACAAAATTTTTGAAATATAGTAGTGATAGGCTAATTGCTATTTGCCCATATTTTGGTAAATGTGGGGGTTGTGATTTACAATATATAAATTATAATCATCAATTAATTTTTAAGGAAAATAAGGTTAAGGACATTATGTTAAAGTTTGCTAATGTTGATAATTTTAAAATTAAACCTATATTATGTATAGATGATAATATTTTTTATTATCGAAATAAAGTCACTTTTCAGGTAAAAAAAGAAATAGGGTTATTTTCTAGAAATAGTTATGAATTAATTGCGATTGACAAATGTTATATTGCTTCAAAACAGATTAATGATATTTTGATGATTATAAAGAAAAAGATTACATTAGATAATATTGAACAAATAATTATTAAGAGTAGTTTTTATAACAGTAAAGTAATGGTGATATTTGTAGGTAATAATCTTGATTTGAATAATTTAAAAAGAATTAAAAATGATGTTAGTTCTATTTATGTAGTGGAAAATAATATTTATAATTTGCTTAATGGAGAATCTTACTTACAAGAAAAATTAGATAATTATATTTTTGAAATTTCACCAGATTCTTTTTTTCAAGTCAATCCAAAAATGTGTGTTAAATTATATGATAAAATTATTGAATATGGTAATTTTAGTGGAAATGAAACAGTTTTAGATTTATATTGTGGAACTGGTACGATTGGAATTTATATTAGTAAATTTGTAAAAAAGGTTATTGGTTATGAGATAAATAAATATGCGGTTAATGACGCTATTAATAATGCTAAAATAAATTTGGTTGACAATATTGAATTTGTATGCGGCTCTAGTGAGTTATCTTTCAGTAATGTTACTCATGATATAAATATTATTATAGCTGATCCGCCTAGGAATGGTCTTAATAAAGAAACAATAAATGGAATTATAAGTGTAAAGCCTTGTAAAGTTATTTACGTTTCTTGTGACCCTATAACCTTAGCACGAGACTTAAAGCTACTAAGTGATTTTTATGATTTAATAGAGATAACACCTGTTGATATGTTTCCTAATACTAAACATGTGGAATGTGTGTCGTTACTTAAGCTAAAAATGTTATAAATTTAAGAATAACAATGTATTTAGATATTTCTTAACTATAGTAAAATTATAAATTATTTATTGTTTGGGGGGATTAGATAATGTTAAACAAAATAGTAGTTTATTTTCCAACTAATAATATAGGTAAATATGAAAGGTATAAAAAATCATTTGAATTAGCTAATATTACATATAAAAGATATTTAGTTAATAATGAAGGTAAGGAAGAAATAATTGATATAGAAGAAAACGCTAAAACCACGAGGGAAAATGCTGAAAGAAAAGCAAAAGGTTATTATGATGCTTATGTAAAAAAATGCCTGAAGAATCTTTTGTTATTATTACAACCGATGAGGCTTTATATATAGATGGATTAAATGATAATGAGCAGCCTGGACAATTTGTTAGAAGATTTGGAGGTATGGATGGAAAAAGGGCTACTGATGAAGAAGTTGTAAAAAGGTATACAGAATTAGTAACTAAATTAGGTGGCTATGCAAATGCAAGATGGCATTATTCGATGGTTGCATATAATGGGGAAGAATATTTATATTTGGAATGGGATGATAATGTTAATTTTTCTTGTTATCCTCACAATCCTATTCCTAAGGGATATGTATTAAATAGTATAACAATTATAAAAAAGGATGAAAAAGGAAATGACGTAATGCTTTCAGATTTGAATGCTGATGATAGATTTGAATATTTAAGGAAATATACAGATAATGTTGTAAAATTTGTTGTAGATAAAAACAAAACATTAGTAAAGAAAACTAATAATTTCTTTATAGATTTACAATAATATAAAGAATAATTTATTTTTAGTAGTATAAATGTAGAATAATTATTAAAGAAAAGAGGTTTTTCAAAATGGATAAAGTAGGTGTTATACATGGAAGATTTCAGTTATTACATAATGATCATATGAAATATTTATTAGCAGGTAAAGAAAGATGCGAACATTTAATTATAGGTATTTGCAACCCAGAGGTAGATTTGACTAAATATACTGAAGCTAATCCTCATAGGTCAAAAAGAAGTTCTAACCCACTTACATACTTTGAAAGAATGCAATGTATAAAGTATTCCATGCTTGAGGCTGGAATAAAACAAGAAGAATTTGACATTGTACCATTTTCAATAAATTTTCCAGAAAAAATATTTAATTATGCTCCCTAGAAGCAAAATATTATATGACTATATATGATGAATGGGGAGAAGAAAAGCTAAAGTCTTTAAGGGATGACTTGAAATTAGATGTTGATGTATTATGGAAAGTTACATTAGAGGAAAAAGGGATTAGTGCATCGGATATTAGAAGGCGTATTCATGATGGAAAAGAATGGAAACAATTTGTCCCTACTGCTGTTTATAATTATATAGTAGATAATAATTTAGATAAGAGAATAAAAAATTTCTTGGATGAGGAAACTCAAAAATAAGTTAGATAATTCAGAAACTTTATAAATAGAAATATATGGTTTCAATGATTGTATTAGTTTACAAAATTTGTTTTGTACAGATAATAAAATTATATACATTAAAATATACAAAAAATAGCAATAATAATATAAAATCAAATAATTCATATAGGAGGTTATTTTATGCCTAATTTAAAATTGTGTGTATTTTCTGATATACATTATATAAAGGAAAAACCAAATTGGAGTGTTAATCAAAAACTTACTGAGTATGCTGAAGAATTTGTTTCTAAAATTGTAGATAAAGTTAATAATGAAATAAAACCAGATATATGCATACATTTAGGGGATATGATTCAGGCTTCTCAATCTGAGGAAATAGATATTCAAAATATAAAATATATATGGCAAAAACTTAATAATTTTAGCGTCCCATTTTATACATTATTAGGTAATCACGAATTAAAGAATGTACAGAGTAATAAAGAAATTTTAAAAATTATTGGTTATAGTGAAGCGACATTTTCTTTTGATATAAATGGTTATCATTTATTATTTTTGGGGACTGATGTTAATTTTACTGATTATAAATATAGAACGCAGTATTTATCTGATAGAGATTTGAAATGGATTGAGAATGATTTAAAAATAAATGCGGATAAGAAAACGATTGTATTTTCTCATTTTGGTATTGCTGAAGATGACATGAAAGGAAATTTTTGGTTTGAGAACGATATAGAATCAGGTATGATTAGAAATAGAGAATACCTAAAAAAAATGTTAGTTAATCATAAAAATCTAATAGGAGTTTTTGTAGGACATCAGCATTGGACAAAAAAGATTGAAGAAGCAGGAATTAATTATTATATGGTTGGTTCTTTAGTGGAGAATATTAATTCTGATGGTATTCCAGATGGAGTTTTTTTAGAAATCGAAATAGATAATGATTATTTAAATATTGTGGAAAAACATTTGTGTACTGACAATATAAAAAATGGATATAGGTAAAATTATAATAAAAGGGTTTGATTTTTATATTTTTTTTGTTATACTTATTATAATAAGCGAGGGATATGTATGAATAATGAAGAAAATAAAAATCAAGACTTAACTTATGATTTTAATTTTGAAGATCAGGTAGTGAAAAATAATCAGGATATTCAGAATAACGAGGTAGAAGTATTAAGTGACGATGGGTTTGAAAATTTAGAAGAGGTCAATGAGACAAATACTGAGGAATCAAAACTAGAAGAGTTGCAAGATGAAATATTAGAAGAAATAGAGGAAACTAATAATACTAAAGTGAAAGATGATTCTAATAATAAAAAAATAAAAATATTAAATAAAGAATTTAATTTTGAGGATATTATATTATTAATAATTGGTTTAGTTATTGTTGCCTCTATCTTTTTATTGCCACGAATTATGAATATATTTAGTTAATGATAAATCCAAACTTTTTAAAGCTTGGCTTTCATTTTGCTATAGAACTATATTTATTTCTTATCTAAATTAAAAATTTTACAAAATTCTTTGTATGTAGTATTATATATTTTATTAAACTTATTAACAGAAATATTTTTTATTTGTATTATTTTATTATTAAATAGTTGTGTGAATGTACCACAATAGGCTTTACCATGTTTTATTGAATATAAAACTAAATTTGCCCAGATATAATTTTCGTGATAATATTTTGTTTTTTTATATTTATTACTAAATTCATCAAATGTATCTTCTATGTTAAATTCCTTTAAAGAAACGTTTATATCTTTACCTATTTCTACAATACAATATTTGTAAGTGGGATAATCAACAGGGATCCCAATAGAACCAGGATTTAAAAATATTTTGTTTTTATATTTTTTATATAAATATTCATGCGTATGGCCAAAAAAACAAATGTCAAAGTTATAATTATCAATAATTTGATCAAACATATTATTGATATTTTTGTCATTATCATAATATTCACTACCATGGATTATTAAAATTTTAATGTTTTCTAGATTGATAATTTCAAACTCTTTTAATGATTTTATATAATTTAAATTATCTTTATTTAAATTATTAAAGGTAGTATGAATCGGTTTATAATTATTATAGACCTTTTTTGCTTGATTATAATTTAGGATATATTTTTCACGATTACCTAAAATGGTATAATCAGAATTGCTTTTTATAATATTTAAAATTTCATTTTCATTTTCTCCATCGGTAATATAATCGCCCAAAAATATTATTTTGTTTATATTTTGATTCTTAAGGTCATTCATAGCTAGATTAAGGGCTAGCAAATTGGAATGGATATCGCTTATTATCGCTAATCGCATAATTTTTGCCTCCTTTTTAATATAAATTAACATAAAAACGTACTATTATCAAGTACGCTCATTTTAAGTTTATGCTTATCGATATGTTTTTATATAGCTGTTTTTTTATTATATTTAAAGTTTTTCATAGACTTTTGTAAGTTTTCTTTTATCTTAAACGGCAAATTTAACGAGTTTTCAAATTTTAAGTTTAATATTAATATTTACTTGTTTCATAATAGTAAGAAGTTTTTATACCTTTAAATATCATTTCTAAGCTTAAATCGCCTGTTAAATTATTTTCAATTAATGTTTTTATTTCTAAATTATTAACTGGACTTCTTTCCATTGATTGTGAATATAGTTTTTTGTCTATGTTTTTCCATTTAACAATTTTATTTAGACTTTTCTTTAATATTAGGTCTAGCCAAATTCTAGTGCTTCGACCATTTCCCTCTAAAAATGGATGAGCGATATTCATTTCTGCATATTTAGAAATAATTTCTTCTAAATACAATGAATTAGCAAATCTAAAGTTTTCTTTAGAGATATTTTGTTTTCTAATAGTTCTTGTAAATTCATATAAATCTTGGAATAAATATTTATTGATTTGTTGCAATCCCAGAACACCTCTGATTTCAATATTATTAATTTCATAACTAGAAAATAATCTTTTGGCATTTTCTAAACTTTTTTTATCAATTTAATTCATGTGGATTACTCCATTTTATATAAAAAGCCCAAATTTAATTTGGGCTTTATTTCAATTGGTACCAACCAAGGGACTTGAACCCTCATGATATTGCTATCGGTGGATTTTGAGTCCACTGCGTCTACCATTCCGCCAGGTTGGCAAATACAAATAGATTATATCATAATCTATTTTAACTAATCAACAAATTTTATTAATTTTCTGTATATCGTGTTTCAAATAAATTCTCTTCTTGAATGTTTTCCTTATTGTTGTTTATTTCTAATGGTGGTAATTCGCTTATGCTAGATAGACCAAAATAATCTAAAAAGTGAGGTGTTGTTGAATATAGAATTGGTCTTCCAGGCAATTCTGAACGTCCACAATCTTGAATAAGTGCTTTAATTAATAGTTTTCTAATAATATGTGAGCTGCTAACACCTCGTATTTCATCAATTTGGTTTCTAGTAATAGGTTGGCTATAGGCAATGATTGCTAATGTTTCTAGTGCGGCTTCACTTAATTCGCCTTCTGCTTCGCATTTTAACATTTTTTCAAAGTATTGTTTATGTTCTTTTTTTGTTGTTAACTTGAATGCCCCGCCTAGTAATTCAAGTTTTATGCCACGTGTTTTTAATTTATATTCCGCGTTTAATTCGGCAATTAATTGTTTTCCTTTAGCGTCGTCTACTTCTAAAATTTCTTTAATTTGCTCAAATGTTAATCCCTCGCTACCAGATAGGAATAATAAACCTTCTAAAACAGCCTTTAAGTTCATGCTTTCACCTCGATATCTTTTAATAAAATAGTATTGAAATTCTTGGCTTGTTCGATAATTATTTCATTTTTTTTAGCTAAATCTAAAATCGACAAAAAAGTAATAACAATATATTCTTTTGTAATTATATCAAATAATTCTAAAAAGTTAACGCTTTTTTTGATTTTTAAAATATTTTTAATTTCTAAGTTTCTTTTGGCAATAGAGTATTCTTTTTTAGTAATAGTTGTGTTGAGAGGTTGTTTTAATTTTTGCGTACTTAAAAATTTATTTAGAGCTTCAATTAAAAGATTTAAATCAGAACTTTCATTAACTATGACTTCTTTCTCTAAATCAGTTAAGTCGTCAGGATTTTTAGTGTAAATATTATTTCTTTCACTTTTTAATTTCTGAAATTGTGGTATAATATTTTTGTATTTGTTATATTCTAGAAGTTTATTAATAATATTTTCTTTAGGATCAATTTCTTCTTCGATATTTTCACATTTTTGTTTTGGTAATAACATTTTTGATTTTATCTCCATCAATTCAGCCGCCATGATTAAGTATTCGCTAGCAATATTTAAGTTGATATTTTCTTTTGAATTGATGAAATTTAAATATTGAATGGCAATTTCTTCTATATTTATATCATAAATATTAATATTAGCTTGCTTAATTAAATGTAATAATAAATCAAGCGGTCCTTCAAAGTCATTTATTGTAAATTTATACTCCATATACTCACTCCAAGCAAAAATATTATATCATTTTAATTTTTGAATGTAAATTATATAAGTTAGAGGTATTTATGAAAAAGTTTTTAATGCGTGATGAAAATTTTATTTGTGAAAATTGTGGCAAAAAAGTTTTAAAACTAAATTATACAGCTAGGGATCATTGCCCTTATTGTCTATATTCTAAACATGTTGATATTAATCCAGGTGATCGTTTGAATACTTGTAAGGGGTTACTTATTCCAATTGGAATTGAGAAATTTCGTGATACTTACAAGATAATCTATAAATGTAATGAGTGTCAAAAGTTACATAAAAATATCATGGCTATTGATGATAATTTTGAAGAAATAATTAATTTGAGTAATAAATATTAAAAAATTTGCCTAAAACTAAAAATTATGATATAATAAAAAATGTAAGGGTGCTTTATTCTTCCAAGCTATAAAGTTTCTATCCTTACTTTTTTTATTATTTTAATTAGTAAAATATTATTTAAAAAAGTTTTGAATAATTTATTTTTTTTTATAATTTTTGTGATATACTAATATAATAGGTAAAAATAGGGTGATAGTGTGATATTAAGAAAACCGTATAGATTTTTAATTAAACATTTTAAATTTATTCATTTAATTTTGACTTTGTTAATGGTATATATTATATATCGTTTTAGTCGTATCATTAATTTTTTAGATGTCGCTATATCATCTTATACAAGTGCTTTATCTACTAATCCAACAGAATATTTATATGATATATATATATATTTGGCCATCTTTGGAATTGTTATTTTTGCAATAATATTGATTTATTTATTGTTTATGAAAAAAAAGTCTATTAAGTTATATATTAGTACAATTATTGTTTATGTAATTGCTTTTATATTAATTGCCTATTCTTATAATGTAATTGGGGATATGGAAATAAAGCTTGTGGATGCTAAAATTATAAGAAATGCTCATGATTTTTTAGTTGTAGCTAGTATAATGCAAGTTATTCAGCTTGTATTATACGGTATAAGAGCTTTAGGCTTAGATATTAAAAAATTTGATTTTAAAAAAGACTTAGAAGAATTTGAAATTGATGTAACAGATAATGAGGAATTTGAATTTAATGTTGAAGTCGATGTTAATCGCGTCCATAGAAATGTTAATAAAGGCAAAAGATTCCTAAAATATTTTTATGTAGAAAATCGTTATTTGTTTTTCTTTATTAGTTCTCTATCTATTAGTATTATTTGCTTAGTTATTTATTTAAGTTTGGGTGTTTATAATAAAAAATATACACAAACGGATTTCTTTACAACGCGTGATTTTACAATGGCGATTAATAATAGTTATATAACTAATTTAGATTATAAAGGTAATAAAATATCTGAAAATAAATCCTTTGTTATTTTAGAAGTAGTTATAAAGGCTAATGGAGGAATTAAAAAACAACTTAATTTAGCACGTCCAGAATTAATTGTTGGCTATAACAAATATTATCATGATAATACTTATATAGATAAGTTTATTGATATTGGAAATGGGTATAATAATGAGTATATAGATAATCAGTTTATAAAATATTTGCTTGTTTATCCTATCGATAAAAATGATATTGGGAAAAAAATGACATTTAGGTATGTTGATAGTGGTAGCATATCTAGTACTGAAGCTAAAACAATTAATGTTGATATTATAATTAGAAATTTAGATCAAGTAAAAGAAACAAAAAAATATAATTTGGGTGATACAATTGATTTTAAAGGGAGTATTTTAGAAAATACTAAATTTATAATTAATGAAAAAGATATAAATAATCTATTTAAATTAGACTATAATTTTTGTATTAATAATAATGAATGCTATCCGTCGATTGAATATTTAAAACCATCAATTATTAATAACTATGATAAAACACTTCTTAAAATTAATGGATTGATAGAATGGGATTCTGATATAGCTAAAAGTAAGACAACAAATTTATATAATTTTATTAATTTATATGGGTCATTTAATTATATAATTAATGGTGAAGAAAAAAAAGATAAAACTATGTTAAAAAATGTTAAGTCAGTTAGGGTAAATGAAGAAAATATTTATTATCTTGAACTTATAAAAGAGGTAGAAACAGCTCAGGAATTATCATTAGTTCTGAAAGTGCGTGATTATATTTATGTCTATAAAATTGTTTAAAGTGTAAAGAATGTTGATTTTTGTTGATTTTCAAGAAAATATATAATATAATTGAGGTGGAAATGTGTGATGAAATGGTTTAAATACATAATTGTCTTAATATTGCTATTTTTACTGCCTAATACTGTTAATGCTGCATGTTCTTCATCAGATAAAGCAAGATTAAAAAAGATAATATCTAATATTAATGTTAGCTATGATTATCAGATGGTTCAAGATAACGCAATATTTTCAATTAAATTTAGTAATTTGAATCCAGAACTTTATTTTAAGGACCCATTTGGAAATGCTTATCGAACTTATGATTTAAACAATAATGAAATAGTTTTAGATAACTATGCTGATGGTAAAAGCTATGTTTTTACTTTTTATGGAGTAGGTACATGTGCAGGTGAGAATGTTGGAAGTTTATATGTAACAACACCTACCTATAATCTTTTTTATAAATTAAGTGTTTGTGAAAATGCTAAAGAATTTGAATTATGCCAAAAATGGGTTTCGCATTCATTATCAAGAGATGAATTTGTAAAAAAAGTTAATGAGTATAAAGATAAAAATGGAATTATGGATAATACTGAGGTTAATAAAAAAATTAGTGTTGTAGATTTAGCAATAAGTTTTGTAAAAATGTATGGATTATATATTTTAATTGGAATAATAGCTATTATTATAATTGTTAAATTTATTCGTTATAAAAAAGATACATTTGGATTTTAGAAAAGAGTGATAAAATGAAAAAAATAACAGTTGTTCTTAATTTCCTAGTATTAGCATTATTTATTAGTGGATGTGGATGTAGTAAGAAGGAAGAAGAAAAAATTGAAAATTATCATTGTTTACATGAAGCTATAAATGATGATTATACTTATGATGTTAAATATGATTTTGAAGCTGATTCAAATGAAAAATTAATTACATATAAAAGAATAGAGAAATATACAAGCGATAATAATGAAGTTTTAAACAATATGAAAATTTATAAACAACAATATTTTGAAAAATTTAATGGAGTTGAAGGATTAGTATATAGTGATAATTTATCTGACAATGAATTAAATATTGAATTGACAATTGATTTTTCTAAAATTGATAAAGAAAAGCTTTTAGAAATTGAACCTTTTTATTTAAATTTTTATGATAGTGATGATGAATTTAATATTAATTATACAATTGATTATTATATAGGAGAAGGTATGATTTGTTCGTAGGGGGGTGAAAAAATGAAAAAAATAATTTATAACATACTGTTAATAATTTTATTAGTAATACCATTCTCTGTAAAAGCAGATGCTGATGTTGATAGTAATGGAGGAGCAAATCAAGATGGAGGCCCAGGCCAAACTATTACTACTGGAATTAGAATTTCTGGTAATGCTGATTATGGTCTTCGTATCACAGTTGTTGATGAGAATGGTAATAGAAAATCAGAAAGAACAGCTGATTATTGGCAATCTAGTTTTGGTTCATCCATAATTAAGCAAATGCCAGGTTCTACGTATAAAACAAAAATTGTAAATCAAGGTGGGCTTAGTTATACACCATTGAAAAATTTTGTTGATTATACTTATGGATATGATACTAGGAACAATAATATATCTTTATATGACGCTACACATATTGGTGGGGTTGCGACAAGCAGTTGGAATAGTAAACATACTACATTAGAAAATTTAGTGGATCAGGCTGTTAATGGTGGTTCATGTGAAAATCCAAAATTTTTAGATGATGTTGGATTTAATCTTTGCAAGTATGTTGAAAATAATGAATGTGAAGAATTAAAAAAAATATATATATTAATTGAACCATTGGTTAGGATGCATGATGACAATTGGGTATATTATGTTTTTTCGGGGACAGAGGCCGCTAACTATTTTGTGGCTGCACATGCGGCTGGTGAAATAAGTACAAATACATATAAAAATAATTTTGGTGGGTCAGTTTATAGAAATTTAATTAATATGTATCTTACTAATCAAGAAAAAGATTCTTTAAAATATAGACTTAAATCTAATGGCTCAATATATGCATATTTCATTTCTCAGCCGACTTCTAATAATGCTGGGAATGAACCTTCTAATAGAATGAGCTTATTTGCTGGCAAAACTCGTGATAGTAATGGCAATCCATGGGGTTCCTCTATGCAAATAGTATGGCTTGGGAGGGCTGCTAAAGATTGCCCAGAACCAGAGGAATGTTGTATACCATGTGATCCAAAAGATCAGGCATGTATAGAGGCTGCTGGTGATAATTGGCATTCAGATGATCCATATTGTTGCTATGAAACCGGTGAAATAAGTGAAGATGGTACAGTAGAAGCTTGTATTCCTGCTAAAGAGTATTGGAAAGATAAGCAAGATTTTTTTGAACAATATTGTACACCTTGCTGTAAACCATCAGCAAGTAATGATTATTGTTGTGATGAATCAAATAAATGGATATGCGACGGAAGTGACCGCAAAACTTGGTCTGAGTTTTGGTCTGAAAATGAAGATTTGTATGAACAATATTGTACACCTGGAGAGGATAAATGTGAAAGAATACCTTCACTAACGGATCCTGAAATTGATGTTGTGGATTGCGACGATGATAATACAAATAATATTTCCCATTTTAGAGATCCTGTGTTTAATAGTGAAAATGGGCAATTCAAAGATTTTAATTCAATCAAAAAAATAGTCGAGGCAGCCAAAAGCAATAATGGAAGATTGCCAGATGATTGGTTAGAAAAAATAGCAACTGAAGACGATGATAATACATTTGCAGCAATTGTTTATGGTAATAATGCTGGAGATGAAAGATACACAACTGAAGTAAATCGCTTTTGTAAAATTCATTGTCAAGAAATATTTGAAGTTGAATTACCAGATAATTATCCATATGTAAATGCTGGAAGATATTTTAACTGGACAATTAAGGATTCCAAAAAGGATATTTCTAAAGCTTCTGCTGCTAAATTATGCGCAATGGATGTTGATTTGGATAAAGCAATTGATAGTTATTTATATATAAGCCAATCAGCAGCATTGGCATTACAAAATGAAATGGCTTTTCAATTTAATGGGCATACAGGTGTTGGTGATGTAGAAGGTGGAAATCCTTATGACAGTTGTGATTCTTTTAAAGATGATTATGTAGCTATTGCATCACAAGGAACTGGGGAGGCTGGAACCATAAAATTAAGCTCTGATGCCACATATGTAGATGCAATTTATAGAGCGGATGTAGGTAGAATGTGCCCTGTAAATTGTGGAGATAATGGTTGTGATTATGAATTTTTTTATGATTATAAACCTGGCAATACGTTGGATTTTGAAGAAGTGGCAGAACGATTGTATTCAGGTAAGTCAGTTTATTATTGGATTGGTCCTAGTGCTTGTAGTGGGGGAGGATATAGAATAGGCCCTGATTACCGTTCTATGGGAGAAAGACCAAATGGTACTGATGGGACAGAAAATGTGGAAAACATTCTAGCTATCGAGGCACAAAAGGATTTTTATGGCAATTCTACTAGCGGTGTATCACCTAAAGAGTGGTGCGAAAATACGCTTAACGATTATAATACATATGTTAAGGGACCTGGTGATGCTTCACAAGTTGGGACTAGCGGATTTAGTTCAATGATTTATTCCTTATATAGTGATATGAAACAATGTAATGATATTGGAGAAGCATTAATGGATAATGTAGCCGCTTATTTGGAAATAGATATGGGACTCGAATTAAAATATCAAACATTATTTAAAGAACATAGTTATTCAACTGAAGATGGTGATATTGTGTCAGAATTTGTCGAGGATGATAAATATCATAATTCCGCTTGTTTCTATCATGAGAAAGAATGTGATATTGATTTAGATGGTGATGGCCGTAATGATACTCCATTTTATATGGATTCGTCTTCTAGTCTTATGCAACAAGGTGGGTTAGATAAGAAACTTACCTGTGATGAAGTAGTATCTAACTGGGGTGTCTCTAATTCAGATTTTGTTTTGAGCACTGTTGAGAACCCTAATGCTTATTATGGACTTGAATATAATCCCGATAAGTTAGAAATGCTTAGTATTTGTAATGGTAGTTTAAATGGAACATTTACTTTGGGATGTAATAAAATTTCTGAAGATGACTCTGTTTATAAATTTTATGATGACAAAATAAGCTATTGGAGTACTGCATATATAGGATTTATGTCAGCATCTAACTTATATCAATTAGATAAAAAAATTAATGCTTGTGTATGCAAAGATGGTGAAGTCTTGAATAAAGAAGAAGATGGATCGTGTTCTTGTTTAAAGGAAGTTTCATATAAAGATTTTAAAGAAGAATATAATAATTATCAGGAATTACCTGATGGAACATTAACTGTAGAATTTATGAATGGCTCAGGTTTATATCCTATTAGTTTAAGATATTGGCACATAGGTAGTATAGATAAAAATGGTGATGGTCATTTTGATCAATTCCTTGATGAATATTCTGGTGGGAAATGTTCAAAAAATGATGGGTGTATGTATGGCGATTCTAATGGTGTATGCCGATTTGTTATTAAAAATATAATTATTGCGTCACCTGATGATAGTGGTATATGTGTGGATCCACCATGTGATGATGATATTGGTGATTATGGTGAATGTATTGTTGATGGCAAACCAAATCCTAAATGTCGTGATGTTTCGGGATTGAATGTAATTTACAGAGTAATTGATTTGGATAATCCTTTCCCTGGTTCTGATGGTAATGCAAGAGAACCAGGAGAAAACTGGGTTGGAAAAGAGGACTTAATTAAGAACAATCGTGATGCTAATGGTATGGGAGTTTACTCTTTAGAACCTTTATATAGTATAACATTAACACCTGCAGCAATTAAGGAAATTAGAAAAGATAATCATGAAAATATGGACGGCGATTATTTAAAGGGAACACTTGTTTATCCAAGTAATTCTCCGAATATTTCTGGTGGTGGATATAGTTTGTTTATTCATGAAGAATTAGAAAGTATTGCTGTTAATTATGGTGGAGATTTTTCTATTAAAATTGCTAATGATGATCGATTCAGCGATATCTTAAAAACTAGATAAGGTGGGAATTAAATGAAGGAATCGTTTTGGGGAATTTTGGTTGTAGGTGTAGGAATAGTTATGATTTTCTTTATCTATCTATTCCAATCCTTAACTAATACAGAAGAACATAATTATACTTTATTAAAAGAAACTACTGAAGCCGCAATGTATGATGCGTTTGATTTATCTACTTATCATACAACTGGTGAAATTAGAATTGATGCTGAAAAGTTTATTGAAAATTTTTATCGTCGATTTGCTGAAAATGCCAATTTATCTAGAACTTACAAAATCGATATAGTTGATATTAATGAGGAACCACCTAAGGTTAGCGTAAGAGTATCTAGTAGTTTAAATACTAATATAACAAATGAAGTTATTTCGTTTGATTTATCTAATACACTTGATGCTATACTAGAGACACCATATTAATAAAAAGAAGGAAGAGAGGAAAAAATATGAATAATATTATAATTTCTATTAAAAGATTTTTTACAAACAAAAATACTGTTACAATACTAGGCGTAATAGCAGTAATTGCAATTATCTATTTTGGTTATAATTCACAAATTAAGAAAGCCACTAGCCCTGTAAGAATTCCAATAGCTAAAGAAACAATTCAGCCTAGAACTTTAATTACTAAGGATATGATTAAATATGTTAGTATTCCATCTGTGGCTGTTTCAGAAAATGTCATTAGATCTGAGGGCTCAATAGTTGGTAAATATTCAGCAATTAATACTGTAATTCCTGCTGGTAGTATGTTTTACAGTGGTGTAGTTGTTAGTGCTGATGATATGCCAGATGCTTTATTTACTAATATTAAAGAAGGGGAAATTCCATATAACTTCCCTGTAAGTATGTCTACAACTTATGGTAACTCAATTGTTCCAGATAGTTATATTGATATATATATGAAAGCTGTTGATGATAATGGCGAAATAATGGTTGGTAGATTATTAGAAAATATTCAAGTTCTAGCGGTAAAAGATTCGTCTGGAAATAATGTTTTTGAAGATATGAGCTCAAAAAGAACACCAGCATTCTTATATTTTGGTGTTACAGAGGACTTACACATTTTATTAAGAAAAGCTAGTTATTTATCAAGCAAATCTGTTGTTTTATTCCCAGTTCCACATGGTACAATAATTGAGGACGAGGAATTAGTTACAGAAGTTAGTACACAATATTTAAGAGACTTTATTAATGCACATACAGTTGTGATTGATGAGACTCCTACTGATAATCCAAACGATAATGATGACAATAATGTTGATGATAACGCTGGTGAGTAATTATGAATGATAATATGTTTTCTTCAATAGATTTTGGACCATTAACTGAATATCTATTGGATGATGATATTACCGATGTTTCATATAGTAATAGTGGTCAGGTTTGGTTAAAGACTTTATCTCGAGGTATTTTCAGAATTGAAAATCCTGCCATAAATAATTCTTTTATGGAAAAGTTGGCCTTTCAGTGTTCAAATGTTATGGGTAAAACTTTTAATATGGCTCATCCTTTTTTGGACGCCGAAAGTGCTGAATTACGTTTAAATTTTGTCCATGAATCGATTGCAAAAAACGGGATTGCAGTTGTTGTTCGTAAAACACCTGCAAAGATTCGTTTGGAAAAAGAGAAAATCTTAAATGAGAATTATATTACGTTGGATATTCATGATTTTTTGGAACAATGTGTTTTAGGACATTGCAATATAATTGTTTGCGGAGAAACTGGTTCTGGGAAAACTGAATTTGTTAAATATTTAGCTTCAAAAACTAAGGAAAACGAAAAGATTATTACAATTGAAGATACATTAGAGTTACATTTGGATAGAATTTTTCCACATCGTGATATTGTGGCAATGAAAACTAACAATATAGCGTCGTATTCTGATGTGTTAGTAACTTGTATGCGACAAAATCCTAAGTGGATATTGCTTTCTGAGGTACGTAGTGCGGAAGCTGTTATGGCTGTCAGAAACTCTATTTCTTCTGGTCATTATATTTTATCAACTATTCATGCTGATAAAGCGGCATCAATTCCAAACCGTATGTATAGTTTGCTTGAAACAAACCAGGATATTGATCAATTTTTGAAATCAATTTATCGATATATTCAAATTGGTGTTTATATTAGAGGCTATCAAGACAAAGTAACTAAACGATTCGTAAGGGAAATTGCTGAAGTAACAGAATTCTATGTAACTAAAGATAATATGGCTGAGTATAATACAATCTATAGAAAAACAACTGAAGGAAAAGTTTGTCGTAACAATCCAAGTCAATATTTATTGGATTATTTGGATGCTCAAGGAGTTGTTTTGCCAAAAGATATAATTAAGAGTGGTGAAACATACGTTTCTAATAATGGACAAAATGTTAATTTAAATAATGTAGCACCTTTAAATGTTTCAAAAATTAGTGATAATGTTGAGATATTGGCAGAATAGTAGGGGAGGAATATTATGAATGCAATAATGTTTATCGTGATAGCTCTAATAATTTCGTTTATTGTAATATATAGACGTAATGTTGGCAATAATGTTTATAAATTTATTACCAAGAATATTGGTTTAATTTATGATAAATTTGCACCATATTCGTTTAAAATCATTAGAGAAAAGGTTAAAGAACTAGGACAGGATTATACACCAAGGCAATACGCAATTCAGATAACAGTTTTTGCAATTTTTGGTTTTATAATTTCATATATGTATTTTTATAGTATTGTAATTTCCGTTATCTATGCATTAATTGCTATTTCTGTTATTCCATATATAACCTATTTACGATGCAAAAGAATATACAGTGAATTTATTTTTGAACAAATACAGGTATATACAACTAATACAATTATGGAATTTGCTGTTACTCAGTCTTTTGTTAAATCATTAGAGGGAGTTGTACAGTCAGGAGTTTTAGAAGATCCTGTTAAGTCTGATGTTGAGCTTATGATTAATATGGCTTATGAAAATGGTACAATTGATCAAGCATTGGAGTATATGAATGAAAAATATGATTACTATATTGTAAAAAATATGCATCAATTATTTTTGCAAATTACTAATGAGGGTAGTAAGGATTCTGGGGAAGCTTTAGAGAATATGTCACTTGATGTTGATATGTTAGTTGAAAATGTTTATCGTGATCGTATGGACAGAGCACAATTTCACAAAAAATTCTTGCAATTTGGTGTCATTTTATATTTACTTGTTATGATGGTACAATTTATGTTAGGTGTAAGCTCTTATATTAAATTGCTAGATAATTGGATGGTTCAAGTTTTACTTCATTTAATAATTATTATTAATTCATTTTTCTTGTTGAATGGCGAGAAATATTATAATCAGAATGTAGGTGGTGAATAATGAATTTTATATTTATAGCAATTATTATTTTATTTATATTAGAGTATAATAAAAAGATTGATACAAGAAAATTTGTTAATGATACTGAACCTTATTTTAGATTTCTAATGGAAGATGATTATAAATTTTTATTGACCGTTAAATATGGAAATGATGTTGATGTAAATAAATTATTTGGAATTAGAGTAAGAAATGGATTTTTGATGATTATATTTTTCATTTTCCTATTCTTAAATAAATTTACTTTTATATATTTTATTTTTGCTGTTATTATAGGTTATTTAGTGTTTAAAATGCCTTATACACAATTACGAAGGTTTTATAATTCTAATTTATATAAAATCAATTTAATGTTGCCTTATTATTTAAAAGGTTTAGAAATTTTAATTCAACATTATACTGTTCCAGTTGCTTTAAATAGAAGTATTACAACAGCTCCAGAAATGTTTAAACCTGGTTTAGAGAAGATGGTTGCTAGAATTGAGGAAGGTGATTCATCAGTAGATCCATATATGGATTTTGCTAAGGAATATCCTGTTCGTGATTCAATGCGTATGATGCGTCTTTTATATAGACTTGGTTTAGGGAGTCAAGAAAATAAGCATGAACAGTTATTAATGTTTTCTAAAACTGTATCAAATTTACAAAATAAGGCGCGTGAGCAAAAATATAAAGATCGTCTTGAAAAAATGGAAAATAAAACTATGCAAATGTTATTTGCCACTGGTGGTGGAATTTTAGCATTAATGCTATTTGCAATGATGATGATGATGCAATTTTAAATGTTGATTATTCCTTTTAAAATGTGGTATAATATAAGTGTTAGGTAAGTTAAAGGTGGTGAAATAATGAAAGAAGCAGCAGGAGAAGCAAATTTAACAGTTGTTGCTATTATTTTAATAGGCGTTATTGTTGCTGTCGTAACTCCATTAATTAATAGCTTAATGAAATCAACAGCTAATAGAACTTGTTGTACTGATGCTGGTGGAGTTTGGAAAGGTAATACTTGCACAGAAGCAGCTGGTAGTAGTGATTTTGATCGAACTGGTTATGATGAATGTGTAAAGAATTCTGGCAAAGAATAAGCAGCAACAGAATAATAAATGATTTGAAGTTTATAAAATAAGGAGGAGTAACTTATGCGTGAAGGTATTGGTAGCATAGCATTATATAATATTATAATTGTATTTATAACAATAACTTTTGCTATTCTTGCTGGCACTATGAGTTACTCCAAGGCCTTTAAAGCAAATAATAGAATTATAAATGCTATTGAAAAATATGAAGGATATAATGAGAATTCAGCCCAGAGTATTAATGATTATCTTTTTAGTATAGGCTATCAAACTGATACAGTGAATTCTTGTAAATTACGTCGTGGATTACAACCTATGGATGATTTGAATCCTAATTATTGGTTTTGTGTATATGCAAAAGCTGAAGAAACAAAAGCTCATAATGGTCAATATGTCAAATTTGGGGTTGTGACATATATTTACATTGATATGCCAATTATTGGTGATTATCTAAGAATTCCTGTTTATGGTGAAAGCAATCGTGTTTTTTGCTTTTGGAATAAATGCTCAAGTTATTTTGATACTATTGAATAAGGAAGTGGTTAAATGAAAGAATCAATTGGAAATGCTTTTGTATTTGGTTTAGTCTTAACCTTTGCTTTTTTAATGATGATTATTTTGACAGCAGCTATTAATTATTCTAGAGCAAATAAAGTAAAAAATAAAATTTTACATTATGTATCAGCTTATGCGGAGTATAATACTATGGTTGATCAAAATGGGCAATTACAACCAATAGATTTAAGTGGTAGTGATTTAGAAGAACAAATAAATCGCGAATTGTCAGAAATTGGTTATAAAGCTAATTATGGTGGTTGGTCACAAAATGATTGTGATGATAAAGGTGTGAGTGAAAAAGGCGGCATAGTTTTGAATTCTCATTCTAACTATCATTATTGTGTATATGCCTTTCCATCGGAACGGGGATACTATTATGGTGTTAAAACTTTTATGTACTTTGATATTCCAGTTATTGGCGCACAATTGGAATTGCCAGTTTATGGTGAAACACGTGTTATTTATGACTTAGGAGAAAAGTAGGAGGGTAATAGAATGAATGTAATTATAACAAATAAATATAATGCAATGTTACAGGGATTAGATATAGATATAATTAAGTCTTTGAATGGAGAATTTGATGTAGAGGAGATAGTCTCAACATTCCAAAACTTTTATTTTCAAAGAATGATTTTAGATATAACTGCAGTAAAAGATTATAAAGATATTAAAAATTTGCAAAAGTTATCTATTGCCTTAGATATGGAAAAAGTTATTTTGCTTTTAGACGATACTATTGAGAGTTCTTCGACTGAATATTTATCAAAATTAATTTCGATGGGTATTTATAATTTTACTAAAAATGCAGAAGGTATTATGTATTTGTACAATAATCCAAATACATATAGAGATGTAGCACATATTCATCAATTAGAGATTGAAAAAAATGATGATGGGGATGATAGCGGGGAAGCCTATGTTAGGGGTAGAGGCGCTATTATAATTGGTGTTAAAAATATTACTAAACAGGCGGGGGCTTCAACTTTAATATATATGATGAAAAAACTTTTATCAAAACATTATTCTGTTGTTGCAATTGAGGTTGATAAGCGTGATTTTATTTATTTTAATGATAAAGATATGGTAAACGCTACTAGTAATGAGATTGGTAATACTGTTGTTAAATATAGCGATAAAGATGTAATATTAATAGATGTTAATACCAGCCGTCAAGCTGAAAGTTTATGCAATGATGTTTTATGTTTAGTTGAGCCATCAATTATTAAATTAAATAAATTAATGATGTTAGACAGAAATGCTTTTTCAAAAATAAAAAAGGAAGATAAAAAATTAATTTTAAATAAAAGTTTACTTAGTTCAAAAGACATTTTAGAGTTTGAGTATGAATCAAAATCAAAGGTTTATTATAATTTACCACCTTTGGATGATCGTGAACGAAATATTCATGCTTTAAGTAGATTTTTAATTAAATTAGGATTCGAAGTTGATAATGATGAGGAAATGTCAAAAAAGAATAAAATATTGGGGTTGTTTTAGTAAAAAATGTCAACATTTTATTAATTTTATTTAATAAGTGTTGATTTTTAAACTATTTTATTGTATTATTGATTTAGGAGGTATTACATTATGTTGAATTTAATACAAGTTTTAGAAAATGTTTCTTGCTCAGGTGCTAGTGTTATAGTTGATCAATCTTTACCAGCTACAGTATCTGCTATTATAAATATTTTGAAGATTGCAATTCCTATTTTAGTTATTATTTTTGGTTTAATTGACTTAGGTAAAGCAGTTATGTCAGCTAAAGAAGACGATATAAAGAAAAATCAAGGCTTGCTAATTAAACGTGTTATCGTTGCTGTTTTAGTTTTCTTTGTAGTTGCAGTTGTCCAGTTTGTTGTTGGCGTTGTATCTGGTGACGATAAAGAAAATGTAATAGATTGTATAGATTGCTTTGTTAATAATAACTGTGATCCTGTACAACCATAGATTTTATCCATTAAAATTTTTATTAGGTTTATGCTTTAATGTGTTTTTTAGAGAGTTTATTGACTCTCTTTTATTGTGGTGGCCTATTGAATAAATTTTTATAATTTGATACAATTATATATGAATATTGGAGGATTATATGAAAAAAATTAAATATATATTTATTCTTTGTTTAATGAATCTTTTTTCTTTTTCTAATAAAGCTATGGCAGCACCTAACTGTAAAACAACCATTGGTGGCGATTTAACCATTTTTATTAAAGATTTATTTGATATGATTAAATGGATTGCTTTGGCGGTTGGCATTGCTTTAGGCATGCTGGATTTCTTTAAGGCCATTACTGGAAAAGATGATGATCTTAAAAAGGCAGCACAAAAGTTTGTTAAGAGATTAATTGGTATTGTTGCTTTATTTATTTTACCAGTAATATTAGATTGGGTTTTAGACATATCGGGAATTGATCATGGTGGAACCTGTTTAGAATGATTTATGCTAGAAAGAAGGATGTAAATGGGAATAGAGTCTTTATCTAGTCTTAGAACTATGTTTGCTAAAGCGGATATTTTTATAGCAAAAATGATTAGTAAAATCTATTCGCTTATTTTACAACTGGCCGATGTTAATATAGTAAACCAATATGTTAAAGATGTGATTGAACGGGTGTATGGCATTATTGGTCTTTTCATGTTGTTTAAATTAGCCTTAATAATAATTAATTATATAGTTGACCCAGAAAAACAGCAAGCCGTGGGAAATATTGTAAAGCGAACTATTATAGCCTTAGTTTTAATTCCTACTGTCCCTGTTGTTTTTGAAAAAGCATATGAATTACAGGGTATTATCTTACAAAATAATATAATTGGGAATATTATATTAGGAAAGCCCGAACAGAATGAACAAGGTGGAGGTGATGAACAGGGGGAAATGGCATCAATTAGTGATGAAGTGTCCTATTTAATATTTAGCAATTTCCTTGATTATAATACTTCGGGGGCTTTGGAGCTTGCATTTTCTGATTGCCCAAATATTTTTTTGGAGCCAGATAATACAACAAAAACAGTGGGTTTGAATAGTTATGAATATTGTTGCCATGGTTTTTTGTGCCCTGGTATGCCAAAATGTGGTTATTATTTATATTATCCTGCACAAAGAGATCATATATATGGTTGGCCAGATGAAGATGGTAATTATCCTGATAGCCGTGATGTTTATTATGCATGTAAATCTGGTGATGTTTATAGTGAATTTGGCAAAGAGCATATTAAACCTATTATATTCTTTGATAATTGGACGCATTATTGTGGTATTAGAGATGGAAAATACATTTATGATTTAATAAATAAGGGAAGAGAAGAAAAGTCTGTATCAACAATTTTGTCTATGGAAATTGTAACTGCGATTGAAAATGATCCTATGTTTTACGAGGGTAGTAAAGATAAATGTTTACCAGCTGATAGGCAACTTAATTCTGATGGTGATTTTGTCTTCGACTATAATTTTTTAGCTGCAACATTATCAGGAATTGCTGTAACTTTTTTACTTATTATTATTTGTGTTGATATTGCAATAAGAACAATTAAATTGGCTTTTTTACAGGTTATATCACCTATACCAGTTATTTCTTATATTGATGTTAAAGATAGCAAACTGTTTAGTGGGTGGGTAAAAGAATCTGTTACAACATATTTGCAATTATTTATTAGATTAGCAGTTGTATTTTTCTCAGTACTGTTATTTAGATGGTTATCAGAATCGGTAGCAAACAATACTGCAATTGTTAATATATTTATGATAATTGGGATTTTATTATTTACATTTCAAATGCCTAGATTATTATGTGAACTGTTTAATTTGAATAAGGAGAATGGGTTTTTAAGTTTAATTAAAAATGCTGGTAAATTTGCTATTGGAGCTTCTGCTATAGGTATTTCTACTATAGGAGGAACAGCAGCTAATATCGCTGCTACCCCTAATAACATAAGAAATGTAAAACCTAGTTTTGCAAATGCATCTAGTAGCATTAAAAACCTTAAATATAATTTATCTCAAACTAGTGGTTTGTTTGGTAAATTAGGTGTATTTAAATCTACTGTAAAGAATGTAGCTAGTGCACCGTTTAGTATTTTGAGGATTCCTGGTAGTATTGTGGCTGGTGGAATTAGTTCTGGAGCTAAAACAGTTAAAAAATTGTATGATAATAAGGGAGTTTATAATACTGGTGATGTAACATCTAGTATTCGTGAAAGTAGTATGAATCGTGAATCAAGGATGTATGGTTTGATTGGATTAGATCAGAACGATATAAAATCAGAAATTAGCGCACTTGAGACTCGTCAAGCTAATTTGCAAACATCATATGAGCAAGGACGTGATAATTTGTCTTTTAAGTTGTCTAGTGATAGTAATTCTGACGATATTAAAAAAGCTTTCGAACAAGAATATGAAAGCTATGCTGAATATGTCAGTGATATGACTGCGCAAGGCAATAGTTCACATATCATAAGTGAGGATAAGTATAATGATTATGATGAATTATATTCAAATCAAAATGATATGGAAAAGGAAATGGATGAAATAAAGGAAAGATTAAAATTATTAAAAGCTCGTATAAAAGAAAAATAATTATGAAAATAATTGAATTATGGTATTAATATATGCTATACTAATATAATACATAAAAAATCAGGAGGTGTCATAGGAATGGTTACAGCAGTGCTTAATTGGTTAAGTGCTTTAACATTTAGATTTATTGGTTTTATGGTAAGTTCATTATATAATTTAATAATTATGTTAGCAGATGCTAATTTATTAGGTAATGAGGCATTTGACAATGTAAAAAACAATATTTTTGGACTTATTGGCTTGTTTATGATTTTTAAGCTGACATTTACCATTATTCAATATATTACAGATCCAGATAAAATTGCTGATAAACAAGTAGGTGCTGGCAAGATTATAAAAAAGGTTGTAGTTGTTTTAGTTTTATTAGGAACTATAAATACAATTTTTGAAAAAGCTTTTGAATTGCAAGGATTAATTCTTAATGGTGCTGTTTTAGAAAGATTAGTTTTTGGTGATAATGCTAGTAGTTCTGGAGAAACTCAAGGTGCTGTTTCTAGTCCTGATTCTGAATATATTGATCCAAACGTTTCAGGCTCAAATATTAAAACATCAGATTATTTGGCATATTCAATTTTGGCACCTTTTGTTTCATTTAATACAGATGATGATATATGGGGTGGCAAAGATAAACATAATGTTACAAAGGTCATGTTAGATGGCTGTGATGAATTTATTATGGCAACGGATGCTAGTTTGAAGAAAGATTCAATTTGCCATAGTCATTGTTCTAAGATAATAAAAGAAGAAGACCCAGATATATATGAATCTATGTGTCAAGGTTTGGAAGAAAGAAATATGTATAAGGCTCTTATTGATGTGGCTATGCTAAGAATTAATAAAAAGGCTGTGCTACATGTAGATGGACTATTTGGTCTTTTGATTGGTGCTGTATGTATAGTTGTTTTAATAATAATTGTGGTTGGGGTTGCTATACGCAGCGTTAAATTATCATTTTTAAGTTTAATTGCGCCTCTTCCAATTATTTCATACATCGAACCAAAAGATGATTCAAATAGTATGTTTAGTAAATGGTCAAAGGAAACCATTAAAACCTTTTTG
This sequence comes from Bacilli bacterium, assembly GCA_022795155.1. Classification (GTDB taxonomy): domain Bacteria; phylum Bacillota_I; class Bacilli_A; order RF39; family UBA660; genus CAJLIR01. The sequence continues at coordinate 40,138 of JAAWGF010000006.1, forward strand.
GAGTTATTTATAAGATTGCTTGCCTTCTATTTTGCAATATTAATAATTACAAAGGTTTTAACTAATCAAAATGGTATTGCAAGTTATTCTGGGACTACTTACACATTTAGGACACATCCGCTTGTAATTATATTTTTAATTATTGGTTGTTTCTTATTTGCTCTTCAACTTCCAAAATTGATTGAAAACTTATTTGGAAGTTTAGGAGGATTCGCTAGGGATGCCAAGAGTACTAGTGCTTTAGCTGCTGGATTAGGAGGTATAGCTGGTGGTATAATTGGCGGTGCATTTGGTAACATGATTGGTACTGGTAAAAGAATTTATGATGAAAATGATGGCCGTTTGGGAATTGGAGGCGTTGCTAGGTCTGCTTTCGCTTTTGGAACTGGTGCAGTTGGGACAGGTTTTAGGTCAATTGGGGGAGCCTTTAAAAATATTAAAAAATCTGGTGAAGGTTTATCTGGGATGAATCTTTATACTGGTTCTAAAACAATTGCTTCAGGGGCGATTGCTAGAACAGGTGCAATTAGAAATGCTAGGGCAATTCAATATAGGACAGCCAGCGGAAGTGATCGGTCAGCTTATCCAGCTTTTTCACCAATTAAAAGGGCATATGGGCGTTTTGCCGATATGGCTGGCATTAAGGATCAATATAGTCCTACTGGTCGTATAAAGGGTGACATAAAAAATATTGAAGGTCAATTGCGTGATGCTCAGAACGAGTTCTCGAGAATTAGTAGTGATCGTATGGCGGCAATGCAACAATATAATAGTGCAGTTGCGGCAAGACAAAAACTAGAAGATAGTAGTCCAAATTTTGATACGGAAATGTTTGAACAGTTAGGTGGAAGTTATAACAATCAACTAAATGATTTTATGTTTAATGTCAATGGTGTAAACAAGAGGTTTAATGAATTATCATATCAGGAATATAGACAGTTATATACTAGTGCTAGAAGTGGTGTAAGTGCTAATGATTTAGCTGCATTTGATAGCAAATTTAATATGACTAATACAACAAACTTCTCATTATTAAGAGGTCGTGTTGATGATGAAATTAAGCGTATTGATCAATATAATAGAGATTTAGCAAATGCTACTAGTCAAGAGTCATATTGGAAAACTAAGTATGATAGTGTAAATGGTGATTATGTTAAATATCAAACTGCTATTTCTCAAATGAATAAAGATTTAGCAACGAAGAATAAGGATTCTGAAACTTTAGCAAAAGCAATAAAGAAATCTTAAAAGGAGGGGAACTAGTGAATAATTTTTTGATACCAGCAAATTCAAAAAAATCAGCTTTAATTTTAGGCTTATTTAAAATCGCCGATTTAGTAATTTTATCAATTGGTGTAATTATTTCCTTTATTTTACTTTTGGCTTTGCCTATAGAACAAATGGCTTATACATTAATTGCGTTAACACCAGGTATATTTTGCGCATTTTTGGTGTTTCCACTTGCTTATTATCATAATGTTAGAAAATTTATTTCAATATTTTTTAAATATATTACATCGCGACAGAAGTATGTATGGAAAGGTTGGTGTTACATAGATGAAGTCAACAAATTCAAAAAGTAAATATACAAATGATGTCTTTGTACCAGTTAAAAGCATTACTAATGGTATGATTATTTTAGATGATAATTTAAAAGTGTCTGGGGTTAAAATTAGACCAAGAAATATCTTTATTTTAGAACAAGAGGCACAAGATATAATTATTTCTAATTTAAAAAATGTTTATAATATGATTGATTATGAATTTTGGATAATTGTAGCTGATCGTCCAGTTGATATCCATGTTTATTTATCACAACTTCAACTTTTATATAATTCGGTTACAAGTCAGGCTAAAAGAAAATTAATTACACAAGATATTCAAAAAGCGAATATGTTTATGAATAATAATGTAGTTGATACTGAATATTTTTTGTTATTTAAGCACAAGGATATTGAGGTAATACAAAAAAGGATTAGAAATTTAATTAATAATTTTGCAAACGCAGGATTAACAACTGCGCAAACTTCTAATGATGATTTAAGAATGGTTTTGGATAATTTCTTAAATGGTGGACAAACAACGACATTTGGGACGGTGATGAGCGATGGATATTAAGAGTCAAATAGCGCCTAAAGGGCTAGAATTTAGGGCGTCAGATTTCATAATTAGCGATAAACATGCTTCTATTATGACTGTTGTTTCATATCCAAAATATATTGAACCAGGCTATTTATCATCTTTAACAAGTATGTCAGGTATAAAGGTGGTTATTAAACATTTACCTTTACCTTTTGATATTTTAAGAAAAATGTTAAATAAAGAAATTGCTGATTTAAAGCAAAGATACCATGAAGAAAATGATAAAACGATTCAAGAACGTATTAGACAGGATTATGAATCGCTTGAGCAGTTTATTTCACAGATTGCGGCAAGTCAGTCTAAAATTTATGATTTTCAGATGCATATCATGATTACTGCTGATTCTGCTGAAGAATTGACAAGTAAGAAATTTCAAGTTAGGAATTATTTAGAAGCTATGGAACTTAAAGCCTTTCCTTTAAGATTTGAACAGGAGAAGGTACTAAAGTCTATGATTCCAATATTTCCTAAACAAGATATTGAAGATAGGATTGGAACTCCTATTCCAACTCCGACGATGGCAGCTATGTATCCGTTTATTTTTGATAGTATTAAAGACCCAGGGCTTGCAACATTACTAGGTGTTGATTTTTCTGGGGGTGTTATTCTATTCAATCAATTTTTATTTCAAATCAAAAAAGAGCATAACCGTAATAATGCCAATTTAATAATACTTGGTACTTCAGGATCGGGTAAATCGACAGCAGCTAAATTGATAATGCGTTCACATATTAGAAATAATTGTCAAATTGTTATTATTGACCCTGAGGGTGAATTTGAAGAAATGGCAAATATGTATGAGGGTGATTTTATTGATTTAGGAAAAGGTGGAGAATATGGTATGATTAATCCACTTGAGGTTGTTTTGGATGCTGATGATGATGAAATAAAAGGAGGATTAGGATATACAGTTTTAACAAGAACTTTACAAACGATAAAGGCCTTTCTTAAATATTATGATCCTGATATAGAGGAAGACGTGCTAACAATGTTTAGTGAGGTTGTGCAAGATACCTATAGACGTTTCGGAATGAATTTTGATACAGATTTTACTAAGTTTAAATCCGAGGATTATCCAACATTTAGAGACGTTTATGCAACAATTAAAGGTAGAATTTTATCGATGCCTGAGCAAAGTCATGAAAAAGATATATTGGAAAAATTGGAAATAAAGATTAGGCCAATCACAAAAGAACTAAAATATTATTTTGATGGTCATACGACTATCTCTTCTAATAGTCAGTTTATTGTTTTTAATATAAGAGAACTTATGAATGCTGATACAAATATAAGAAACGCTTTATTTTTCAATATTTTAAAATATGCTTGGGGTCTTACTTTGGATAGATCTATTAATACCGTTTTAACGGTTGATGAAGCGCATGTATTACTTAGTGGTAATAACACTTTAGGAGCCGATTTCTTAGCGCAAATTCAAAGGCGTGCCCGTAAATATAATACAGGTACAATAATCATTACACAACAACCTAGTGATTTTAGTGATCCACATGTTATAACACAAGGTAAGGCTATTTTTGATAATGCGTCTTATTATTTAATAATGGGACTTAAAAAACAAGCTGTTGAGGATTTGTCTCGACTAATAGATTTGAATGAAAACGAAAAGGAGAGTATAAAAAGGTATAATCAAGGTGAGGCTTTATTTGTTTGTGGTAGTAGGCGTATGCGAATTAATGTTGTTGTGACAGAACAAGAATTAGATTCATTTGGTAGTGGTGGTGGTTACTAATACCAATATTGGTGGTGATTAGAAATGGAACAAAATAACAATGAAAAGAAACAACTAGTGAAAGCTGGTGCGAAAATTGCTTTAAAAGCAGCGACGGCCCCCATTAAAACAATGATAATGGGAGCAGTTGCTGCCGTTTTGCCATATATATTAGTGGGTATGCTTGTTTTCGTTGTTATTTTTTGTGTTTATTTTGGGACATTAGAACAGATTGATGAAATTTTTGATGGCTCAGAAGAATGGGGAGAACGAATGGGCAATCTCTTTTCTTTACATGGATTTAAAACTAGTGAGGAATTAGAAAAAGATGAGGAAACAAAATTTTTTAAGATGCTATCTTTATACAAAGAAGTTTTTAGGTTTAATGATTATGAAATTAGTTTGATAACCGAGACTTTATTGTATGAAGGTAGTAGCGAAGAAAGAATTTATTTAAGCGAGTATAAGGATCGCGAAATTAGTACAGGAACAACAGACGGTCCAACTAATATGCCATCTTTTTGGGAATTTTTGAAAAATATTGTTACAAATTATCAAAGAGGATTTGCTACTTCCTTTGCGGGGGCTAGTCAATACTTAAAGGCTAATAAAAGTATGATAGTAAATGCTGCAGCTTTGAGAAAATGTAAAAATTTGACTGACAATCAAAGTGATGAAGAGAAATGCTATAGAGGTTATCTAATTGCTGATTATAATTTTGTAACTGATTATTTTATTGATTGCAATTATAGTGGTGGCATTTTTTGTGGGCTTGGTGAGGCAATCGAGTCTGATGTGGAACCTGGCTTTCTTATTTTACCTAATAATCTTCTTGGTGAAACGGTAGCTGGGACTAATGAAATCTATGATATAAGAAATGCTATTATTGAGCAATTAACCAAATTCTCAATATTTAAAAATGCGCGTGACGATTATTTAAAATTTGAGGAGAATATGCGCGATAGTCTTACTTTATATTTATTAGGGGAACTAGCTGGAAAAGATGATTTACATTTTTATTATGATGGCTATATTGTTAATAATTTAAAAGAAGAATATAAAATATATAACAACTTAGAGTATGAAAATAGTGATGAGGATATTCTAGACTATCTTTTAGATGACAGAATTAAAGAATTGTTTGAAAAATATGATAAAGAAACAATTGAATTGGAACGTAAAAATCGGCGCAAAGTTGCCGATATGATTAGTGACTTGACATATACCTATTTTGAATTAACTTCTGGACTAGATAAAATTGAAGAACTATTTACTGAAATAGTTGCTAGTAATGAGTCTAATGCGAGTGTTATTATTGATTCCGATGGTAACTCTATTAGCTTTGATGATTATGTTTTAATATATGCATTAGCTAAATATGGAGAGCAAATTAAGGAGATAGTTGATAGTGGTCAAAATGTGGATGAACGTTTAAGAGCATTAATGATTATTGCTCGTACACAAATTTATGATGAAACCGGTTTTAATCATAGTAGTGCTGAAGTTAATGGGGATAATGATATTTATGAGTTAGGCAAAGAAATATATGATTCCTTTAAGGAAGATTCCAATCTTTATAAATATTTGGCAAATCTTAGTACCTCTATAGCCGGTAGTAGAGGTAAGACAATTAAGGTTAATGGACAAGTTATAACGTTGAGCCCTGAACAGATTGATCAAGTTTTGGATGCGGTTCAAAATGGTGGGACAATTGAGGATGCTATTACAACTATTATTCCTGATTCTAGTTTAAATACAACATTTTTCCCTTTACCAGAAGGAAGCTTTAGGGTATCAAGTGAATATGGAGAAATAAGAGAAAATGAGACTCATAACGCGATTGATTATGCAGCTCCAAAGGGGACTAAGATTTATTCTATTTCTGATGGTGTTATTGCTGATGTTGTAAACTATTGTACTGTAGGGGATGCAGATTGTGGTGGCGGTTTTGGAAATAGGGTTTATGTTAAATATAGCACAGGTGATGGTCATGATTACTATGTTATTTATGCTCATATGAGTTCTACTTCTAATTTAACCATTGGTCAACAAATATCGGCTGGAACATTACTTGGACAGGTTGGAAATACAGGAAGTGTGTGGCCATTTCCTAGTAATGAAAATCCAAATGCGGGTAGCCATTTACATTTAGAAGTTAGAAAAGACAATGCTGGGTCTAGTATATATGCGGTTAATCCATCAACAATTTTTGATATAAATTTTGGAGGTTAGATTATGAATAAACTACAAAAAATATCTATACTCATTTTACTAACAATTATATTTACAGGTTGTGATGTTGAATATAATTTAACAATTGATAACAAAAAAAGGGTAATAGAAGAGGTTACATTTTTAGAAGATAATAGTAATATGCTTAAATATGCTGGAAGTATTGATGAATTTTTATATGATCGTGAACAAGAAAGCTTTTATGATACAAATTATGTATATGAACGTGTTTATAATGATAATCAATCTGGGTTAAATGTTAAAAATTCATATAGCAGCATTAAGAACTATGTTGATAGTAAACTATACAAAAGTTTATTTGAAAGTGCTAATATTATTGAAGATAAAAAGTTTTATTCATTTTCTACCTTTGGGGATTATTATCGTAATAATGTTTTTTCAACACCTCTTGAAGCAGTATATAGATATAAAATTGATAAAATAACTGTTAATATAAAATTTTATAACATTGTAAATAGTCATAATGCTGATAAAGTCGATGAAGAGAATAATATATATACTTGGTATTTAAAATCATCTGATTTAACGAAAAAAATCGAATTTAATTTGTCAGATAAAGTAAGAAGTGATATAATGATACAGAGTGCTTTATCAAAAAATAAGGTTGCAATTATAATTAGTTTAATAGTTATAACAATCCTTATTATAACTATTATTAAATTTAATAATGTTCGTAAGCAGAATAATCGTATTTAAGGAAATGGAGTTGAATATATGAAGTTAAAGTTTAGGGCGACCCCAAAAGATATGGCTGCTTTTTGCGCTTTTTCTGTTGTTTTATTATATTTTATTGCTATAGCTATTCTTAATATAACAAGTTTGACAACCGATGGTGAAATCGCTGGCTTTAATCCGTTTCCAGCTTTTATAGGGGAAAATTTACCAAAAACAATGATTGCATTTTTACTTGTCTTAATTATAATTATTATGGGAGTATCTTCGACAATCTTTAATCGTGAAAAAGGTATTGGATTTGAGGTTAAGGACAAATCCGAAAAAGGATATTCACGTTGGGCAAAAGAAAAAGAAATGAAAAAAGAATTAAAAATGGTTTTACCAGGTGCTGAAACTTCAGAATATGGTGGAATACCGTTGATTAATAATGGAAAAGAGATATGGGTTGATGATGGAGAATATCATAATTTAATTATTGGGTCAACAGGTTCTGGAAAAACACAAATGACAGTTCAGCCGATGGTTAAATGTTTGGCTAAAAGTAATCAGTCGATGATTATTACCGATCCTAAAGGTGAAATATATGAAAATAATGCTAATGAATTAAGAGAGCGTGGCTATAAAATTGTTTTACTTAATTTTCGTGAGCCACAAAAAGGTAATTGTTGGAATCCTTTAGCGTTACCTTATTCATTATATAAATCTGGTAATTCTGATAAAGCAAATGAGTTATTAGATGACTTGGCAATGAATATTTTGTATGATGAAAAATCACAAAATGCTGATCCATTCTGGGAAAAAACATCAGCTGATTATTTCGCTGGGTTAGCTTTGGCGTTATTTGATGATGCTAAAGAAGAAGAAATTAATTTAAATACAATTAATTTAATGACAACCGTTGGAGAAGAGAAATTTAGAAACTCTACTTACATGAAACAATATTTTAGTTATAAAGATCAGGCTTCGCCAGCTTATGTTAACGTTTCAAGTACACTACTTGCCCCATCTGATACAAAGGGTTCAATTTTATCTGTATTCAAACAAAAAATAAAATTATTTTCTTCAAGAGAAAATCTTTCAGAAATGTTATCACACAGCGATTTTGATATGAAAGATATTGGTCGTGAAAAGACGGCTGTATTTATTGTTGTTCAAGATGAAAAGAAAACTTATCATTCATTAGTTACAATTTTTATTAAGCAAGTTTATGAAACATTAATAGATGTGGCTCAAGAATCTGGAGGTAAGTTGCCATTTAGGACAAATTTTATTTTGGATGAGTTTGCTAATATGCCTCCTCTTAAGGATGTTACAACTATGGTAACAGCGGCTCGAAGTAGAGCTATTAGATTTAGTTTTATTATTCAAAACTTCGCTCAATTATATCAAGTTTATGGCAAAGAGAATGGGGAGACAATAAAAGGAAACTGTGGTAATATTGTTTACTTAATTAGTAGTGAATTAGCTGCTTTGGAAGAATTAAGCAAAATGTGTGGCGAAGAAAAATCCAAGGAAAAAGATAAGACTGCTTCAACCCCTTTAGTTACTGTTAGTGATTTACAAAGATTGCCACAATGGAGTATGGTTGTTTTACGTATTAGAATGATGCCATTTAAAACTAAACTAACTCCTAATTGGAAAATGGAAAAAGAAAATGCATGGGGTAAAACTTATGGTAAGGCCAATTATCCAATTCGGGAAAAAGAAGTAATTCATTTATTTGATTTAAAAAAATATGTAGATGAGAAGGTTAGTGAACAAATGAATAGTATGGGTGGAGGCAATATGTTTGGTATGCCAAATATGCCAGGTGGGTTTAATTCTGGAATGCCAATACCACCAATGTTTGGAGGCATGCCTAATGGAATGCCAAATTCTAACATGAATTCAAGAAATGAAGTGCCTAATTTGTTTGGAAATAATCAAGGCATTCCTTCTGGTGGTTTTAATGTAGATGATATAATAAAAAAAATAGATGCTAAAATAGCCGAAATTGAAGAAGAAGAAAAACGGGAAGCTGCCAATAAGCAGTCTAATACTAAAGAAATTGTTAAAACACAGGAAAAGGATAACAACACTGTTTTAAAAGAACAACCTAAAATAATTGAAGAAAAGACTATTCAGGATAGTAAGGTTAAAATTGATGATATATCTGATGACCAATTCTTTGATGACTTTTTTTCTGATGATGAATAATATTATTATAAATACCTCAGCCATAAAGCTGAGGTATTTATATGTAGTCAAACGTAATTACACAAATTTTTATTTTACATATATTATACTAGGGTGATTAAGTTGAATAAAATTTCAATAAGTGATTTGATGCTAATTATTGATCAAATTAATATTATTGATATTAGAAGTATTCAAAGTTATAATAATAATCATATTCCTAATGCTCGAAATATTCCTTTAGAAAAATTAATTACACAGCCAGAGCAATATTTAAATAAAATGGAGAAGTATTATATTTATTGTCAAAAAGGATTATCTAGCGAAAATGTTTGCTCCATATTATCTAATCTTGGCTATAATGTAATTAGCATTGATGGGGGATATGAAAACTGGATATTATATAAATAGAAAAAGTCTTCATTTTTGAAGACTTTTATTTTTTCTTATGTGTATTGCTATCTATAATGTGAATATTATTATTATTATTATTATTATTAGAATTTGCATATAAATAAGCTTCAAGTATTCTTGCTTGGTCTTCAGGTGGAAAATCACCTATTACGCCTCTTATTGCCTTTAATTGGGTTTCAACAGCATTTGCTTGCCAATTTGCTTCATTCTCTTTATGAGTCTTTACGAGGTCATCCATATTTTCATTTTGGAACCTTTGCTCTGCTAGAGTTTGGCCTTGTTGGAATTTAAGTTCTTCTTCTTGTCTATGATGGGCTAATTCTTGTGCTTTCTTTTGTTCAGCATCATCTATTAAAGTTTTAGGCATTTTGCATTCAGTATATCCTATATCAGTAACTCTAATACCTATATTAGAAATTGTTTGATTTAATTCAGAACCGATTTCATCTTTTAGTGAAGTTGTTTTGGTGTTTAATTCTTCAAATCCTTTATGGACAAAATACCCTCTTAAAACTCTTTGTACTTTTTGATTTAACTCTTCTAAGGCATTTTGTGATGATTCATAATAATTCTCTACATCTATTATTTGATATGTAACATAAGCATTGACTTCAGCCTCAAATTGATCTTTTATTATGTAGCTTTTTTTATTATAGTTAATAGTTTTGGGTCTTGTATCAACAATAGCTATTGTATCCCTCCAAAAGAATTTGGCATATGGAAGCCAACCAGCTTGTTTAACCTGAATTTTTCCAGCATTAGTACCAAATTTATTTGAATATATGATATGTTCAAATTCTTTCAAAGGTACAAGAAAATCTCCCTTACAACAGTAATTTATGCAACTATTGTTAGTGTCTTGAGAAGTTTCAGTTGTAGCCTTTCCTTTATCTTTTAATCCGTATCCAGTATCGATACGATTATTTATCTCATTTGGTTTTGCCATAGTTTTTCCTCTTTTCTTGCCTATATATTAACATACATTTTTTTAAAAGTCAATTTTATTTTGTAAAGAGAACATAAAGGTATTTTCATTTTTTTCTATATATATTATAATTAAAATAGTTAGGAGTGTTATGGATGGATTATGTAATTATAATTATATTGATTGTGATATTAATTTTGACAGTTATCTCTTTATTTAAAAATATAAATGAATCAAATATTACAGAAAGACTGGGTAAATTAGAAACTAATATGATAAAAGATATTAATGATTTTAAATTCGATTTAAATAAATCGTTGAATAATGATTTTAATTCCTTGACGGATAGAATGGATAATCGTTTGAATTTAATAAATGATAAAGTAAATGAACGATTAGATGAAAATTTTGAAAAAACTAATAAAACATTTGCTTCTGTTTTAGAAAGAATTTCTAAAATTGATGAAGCCCAAAAAAAAATTGACTTATTATCTAATGATATTGTATCATTACAAAGTGTTTTAACTGATAAAAAAACGAGAGGTATATTTGGTGAAATAAATCTAAATCATATTATGAGTAATGTGTTTGGGGAGAAAAACGATAATATTTATCAATTACAATATTCATTTTCAAATGGCACTATAGCTGATTGTGTTCTGTTTGCGCCAGAGCCATTAGGGTTAGTTGCAATTGATTCAAAGTTTCCTTTAGAAAATTATCAGGTAATGGTTGATAAAAAAATTAGTGCAGAGGCTAGGGGTCAGGCTGAAAAAAAGTTTAAGCTAGATTTGAAGAAACATATTGATGACATAAGTAATAAATATATAATATCTGGGATAACTTCTAATCAGGCTATAATGTTTTTACCAGCTGAAGCTATATTTGCCGAAATAAATGCTTATCATTCTGATATTATTGATTATGCTTATAAAAAAAGAGTATGGATTACTTCACCAACAACTCTAATTAGTACAATGACAACAATTCAAGTTATTATTAAAAATATGGAGAGGGATAAATATGCATCGGTTATTCATAAAGAGTTAAATTTATTGGCTGATGAGTTTAGGCGTTATAAAGAACGATGGGATAAATTATCTAGGAGTATTGAGACAGTTAATAAAGATATAAAAGACATACATAATACAACAGAAAAGATTTCGAAAAGATTTGATTCTATTAATCAGGTTGATGTGAATAAAGATGAATGTATTAATCAAAAAAATTGAAGACTAAATTCTTCAATTTTTATTTACATACTTGATCACAAATCATTTTTGAGCATGATTCATATCTTTCTTTAAATTGTCCTTCGTTATATTCCTTTTGGGCCGCCTGTGCATAACTAGTACATTTATTACTATATTGCTCACTTGTTATTCCTTCTAGGAATCCAAATTTAGAATCATCAACATTATTATATATATCCGTTGGGATATTAAGTGTTCCTGATCCTAGATTATATTTTTTTATAATTGCTGCATAGTTGTTACGTTCTGTTTCGCAGGTTGCATTTATTTCTTCAATCTCATAATTGTCACCGGCCTCATCAATGGCATTATTAACGCATTCTGCATATAAAGCAGCAGCATCAATAAAATAGTTTGGATCGGGAGCATTCCCTATTGAAAAACCTCTAGATTCATAATGACTATTGCAGTCATCCCAATATTTAACGTAAATATTATCATTTTCATTACCAGCACATTCTGAAATCTCTTTTTTATAATATTGCTGGCATTCTTCACAAGTTTGAAATTGATTATAATTATAATCCTTAGTAGTTTGCGTAGGTTTCTGTACAGGTGGATCATAATATGATTTGTCATCAGCTGAATATTTTCCAGTTAATAATAATGATACGCAATTGAAGGCATTAGTTGGATTTTCTCCAGCTTTTTTTAGTGAATTATTGACTATGTCTACAATCCATCTAGCCAAAACAACAACAAAGAATACAGCAGCTCCAGCAATTAATTTCTTTATAAATGAACCTTGCGCTTTTTTTATTTCATCTTCTTTTTGTGACATAATTGCTTTACCAAAATCTAAACTCCCCATTATTATTAAAATGGCAGGCGTCAAATTTTTAAGTAGATTAATAATGTGATACATAAATTTTACAGGCGCATCTGGGATCCATCCACAACCACTATCTAATATATACATGTTATTTCTCCTCTTTATTCTTCGATATCTTTGCTATCTGTACTATCAGTTTTATTTCCAAATATTGTAGTTAAACAATCAGTAACACCGTTAGTATTATTTGTTTGTATAACATTGATTATAAGTTTTACAACTGCTAGTACAAAGAAAACCAAAAGACCAGTAATTACTCTTTTTATAAATGTACTTGTATTTTTTTTAATTTCATCTTCTTTGCCAGATATAGCAGCCTTAACAAAGTCTATTATTCCAAATAAAACAACAATGATTGGAACGGCGATTAATAAGATATTATAAACTGCTCCAATAGTGTTAGTTATTTCTGTTGGTATCCCACACGTATAATCATCTAATAATATAAACATAAAAATTCCTTCTTTCTAAACGATATATTAATTACATACTTCTTTACAAATATTTTTTGCACATTTTTCTTTTTCTTGTTCTAGAACATTGTTTGTATATTGGTTACATTTGTTAATATATTCATCATCTGTAAGACCTTTACTAAAGCCCATTTTTTCATCTGATTTTGTGTATATTTTTTCTGGAAGGCTCTTATTTGAACCCAAATTGTATTTTTGAATAACAGAATTATAGTTTTCGAGTTCTTTTTTGCAATTAGTACTATTGATATTACCATTGTTTTGAACACACTCTGCATATAAAGCAGCAGCATCGAGAAAATAGTTAGAATCATAATTTCCTATTGAAAAACCTCTAGATTCATAATGAATACTACAATCATCATATGCTTCATTTCGAGAATAATTGCTACCAACACAATTTAGAATATCTTTTTCGTGATCTTTTTTACAGTCTTCACAAATATTGGCTTTAGTAGTTGTTGTTGTAGGTTTTTTTGTGGTTCCACAAATCGCATTTGCTGATCTAGTACAATCCTCCTCCTTATTAGGACTTTGATTTGTTGATATACACATACTATATTGTTTAGAGAAACATACAATTTTATCACCAATGCTAATATTATTATTTATATAATTATTTAGGTTTTTACCATATGAACTACTAGCAGTACCACCTATAATTTTTAGAGCACAATCCATGGCACTATTAGCTTCGTTGACATTCCCAATAATTATTGTAAATAACCAAGATACAATGCTTAAAACAAAAAATGTTACAGCTCCCGCTATTAATCTACTTATAAAAGTTTTGGTAGTCGTTGCAATTGCATCACTATTTTTGGCAATCGTTGCTTTGATAAAATCTATAGAACCAAATATGACAATGCCAATAGGAATCAAAACGATAATGATTTTGTATAATTGAGATAGTATCCCAGTTATAACAGGTGGAATCTCACACTCTGCTAAAATAAACATATTATACATCCTTTCTAAGCCTAATTATAACATATATTAGCCACTATATCAAATAAATTCTGTATTTTCTTTAATTTTATTTCCCGAAATTCGTATATAATTGTTTGTTTATGAAAATAATAGAATAGGTGAATAATATGAATTTAGTTTATATTGAGAATAAAGATTTATTAACAAAAATAGTTACTTATTTGGATTATGGAAAAATTGAATATACTACTAATATTAATAGCGAATTTAAAACCTTGGTAATTGCGCAAAATAATCGAAAAAGTTTAGAATTAGTTAATAAAGCTAAAAAAGTTATTTATATTGCTTATTTGGATGAAATGAGAATTGCGAATAGTTATATAAAAAAGAATAAAAAGAATATTAGCTATAAAAATAAAATGGTCGATTTTTTTTACCGTTGTAATATAGTGGTTACAAGTTTACCTTATTTAAGAAAAATGATTGGAATTAAGAAAGCTTTGGTTATACCGCAAGAAAATTTATGTATAGGTTTATGTAAAAACAAGTTTTTTAATTTACGAAAGAAGGTTATTACTATTATTGATAGTGATTATAAATATTTGGAAACATGTTTAGAGTTAGTAAATAGATTTCCAAACTTACAATATGAACTAATTGGTTATGGAATAAATCTCAATAAAAGGGAATGCCAATTAATAAGTGATATACCTAGTAATTTAAAATTACATAAATATTGTAATGAGCGTTTGTTACAAAACTATCTTAATAATAGTAATTTGGTTATTTTTTTTGATAATATTTTAGAAAATAGTAATTATTTAAATATATGTCTTAATTTAAGAAAGAATATATTACTTTTAAGTAGTGAGTTATGTAATGATTATTTTATTGATAATAAAAATGCTTATCTATTTAATACGCAAAATCTTATAAAAAAGTTTAATCGTATTATTAGTAATAGAGTTTGTAATTTAGGAATTGAGGGATATAATTTAGTAAAGAGCAATACATTTATAAATTTAGCTGACAAATTCTGTAAACTTTTAAAGTAATTATATCATTTTAGTTTTTTTTACTTTATAATTATAATTAGGTGATAATATGCAAGAACTGATATTGGAAATATTAAAAAATAGTGATAAAGCTTTAAGTGTTCATGAGCTTGAAACATTGTTAGGAATAAACGATGTTGAAGGTTTAAAAAAATTACTTAAAGATTTGAATGAATTAGAGGATAATCTTGGTGTTTATAGAACAAATAAAAATAATTATATGTTATTTAACAATAGTCATTTAAAAGTTGGAAAAATGATTGGAAATAAAAAGGGCTTTGGATTTGTTGACATTGAAGGAGACGAAGATGTATTTGTAGCTGCTACTAATATGAATGGCGCTATTCATAATGACCGAGTAATTGTTGAAATTATTTCTAAGAAGGGTTTAGATTTAGAGGGAAGAATTGTTAAGATTGTCGATCGGAAATTTAAGCAAATGGTTGGAGAGTTTTATTATTCGGGCGGTATTGGTCATATTAAGTTAGATGAGGAAAAAGTTAATATTGATATTGTAATAGATAAAGATAAAACATTAGGAGCAATGGATGGGCATAAAGTTTTAGTTAAAATTTGTAATAAATTGAAAGGTAATTGCTATAAGGCTGAGGTCATAAAAATTTTAGGTCATAAAAATGATCCTGGGGTTGATATTTTATCAATTGTGAATAAATATGGTATTAATGATGCCTTTTCTGAAGAAGTAATGCAGGAAGTTGATGTTTTACCTAATGATGTAAAAGAAGAAGAAATGATTGGCAGGCGTGACTTGCGTGAAAAACAAATTTTTACTATTGACGGTGATGATACTAAAGATATTGACGATGCAATTTCAATTGAGCTATTAGAAAATGGTAATTATAAGTTGGGCGTTCATATTGCTGATGTTAGTTATTATGTGAGGGAAAATACTAAAATAGATGAAGAGGCCTATGATCGTGGGACAAGTGTCTATTTAGCTGACCGGGTTATTCCAATGTTGCCACATAAATTGTCAAATGGGATTTGTTCTTTAAATCCCAATGTTGATAGATTAGCTATATCTTGTGAAATGGAAATTGATCATAAAGGTGAAGTCGTTAGTTATGATATTTTTGAAAGTGTAATAAACTCTAAAAAGCAAATGACTTATAAATGTGTTAATAAGATTTTAGAGGATAATATTGTACCCGAAGGTTACGAACCTTTTGCTGATAGTTTACAAAAAATGTTAGAATTAGCTAATACTTTAAGGGAGCATAGGACTCGTCGTGGTTGCATTGATTTTAATATCGATGAGGCTAAAATTATTGTGAATGAAAAGGGCGAAGCTATTGATATTGTTTTAAGAAATCGTGGTGTTGGGGAAAAACTCATTGAAGATTTTATGATTGTTGCTAATGAAACAGTTGCTGCCTGTATATATTTTATGGAACTTCCTTTTGTATATCGAATTCATGGTGAGCCTAATGAAGAAAAAATAAATAATTTTTTAAAGTTTATTAATATTTTGGGATATAAAGTAAACGGTAAAATAAAAGATATAACACCTAAGGAAATGCAAAGAATTTTAGGTGAATTGAGTGACAAAAAGGAATTTCCTATTTTATCAAAGTTACTTTTAAGAAGTATGCAAAAAGCTGTTTATGACAAGAATAATATTGGACATTTTGGGATTGCAAGTAAATGTTATACACACTTTACCTCACCTATTAGAAGATATCCAGATACAACTGTTCACCGCTTACTTAGGACCTATTTATTTGAGCATAAAGTAGATAATGATACGATTGATTATTGGGAGCATAAATTGCCATTTTTAACAGAACATTCGTCTAGTAAAGAACGTGATTCTATTGAATGTGAACGTGAAGTGGATGATATGAAAAAGGCTGAGTATATGGAAAAGCATATTGGTGAAGAATATGGAGGAATTATAAGTAGTATTATGAGTTTTGGCATTTTTGTCGAGCTACCTAATTTAGTTGAAGGGTTAGTGAAGATAGATGATTTAACAGATGATACTTATATTTTTGATGAAGAGACATTCAGTTTGCGTGGAACTAAAAATAAAAGAGGTTACAGATTAGGCGATAGTGTTAAAGTGAAAGTTAAAGCGGCTAATAAAGAGGCTAAAACAGTTGATTTTCTTATTATAAATAATGTGAATAAGAATGATAATTAAAGTCACTTTGGTGGCTTTTTTAGTTTGCTATAAAGTTGTTTCTATGGTATAATTAATTAGTATTAAAAAATATTAATGTGTGGTGGGGTAATTTATGTTTTGGTCATTTATATATATAATTTCTACATTATTATTGATGATTGTATTTTTGTTTTTAAAAAAGTCTAATGAAAAACAAAATTTGCTTAAATGGATTGTTATCTCTTTAGGTTTGTTGTTTTGCTATAATTCGGTAGAGGCTTTTATTCTGAATTTTATAGGTATTCCAATATATTTATTATCTCTTTCAGTTATTAATTTTATAGTTTCTATACTATTATTGTTTATTATTAGAAAAAGAAAAGAAATCCAAATGTACTATGTTTTGAAAAGAGATGTAATATTTGTTGCGCTTTTTACTTTTATTGTATTTTTATTAGGTTTTTTTAGATTTGGATTCCCATTTGATATTCGTTATAATACATGTGATCCTGGAACCCATTTTTGGACAACAAAAGATTTTTATGAGCAATCTTATTTGTTAGATAGGGTTACAGATAATACAATTGTAAATTTTGAAACTAGACAATTTGGTTCATATGTTAATTTAGGAATTATATTTAAAGCTATAGTACCATTTATTAATGAGTTTGATTTATGGCAAGTTTATATTTTATATGATATTCTAATGTTATTATTATCAACATTAATGTTTTATTTTTTGATATTTAATGAAAAGAAAAAATTGCCTGCTATTATTTTATTTATGGGGGTTTTATTATATTTATTTGGATATCCTTTAAATAGTATGATTATTGGTTTCTTTTACTTAGGACATGCGATTACGATTATAACTATGCTTTTTCTTCTTTATCAGATGTATGATAGTGAAATTATAAGTAAAAGGCTAAGTTTAATATTTCTTATTATTACTAATTTAGGTTTATTTTTTACTTATTATTTATTTGTACCTTGCGTTTTTGGTGGTTTATTTCTTTACTATTTTTATAAAAAAATTAAAAAGAAAGAAAAGATATTTACAAAGGATAATATATTATTCATCTCTTTAGTCTATATTTTGCCATGTATATTAGGATTTTTATATTTTATTGTTCCTAATATAGGCAATGATAAGCAAAATGCTATTTATCAAATATCTTTAGAAGGATTATGTTATAGTGATATAGTAAATAGTATATTATTATTTATCCCTATTATATTGTTTTATGTAATACATTCTTTTAAGAGAAAAAGTTTGGATTTTGAAATTTTTGTTTATATCCTTATATGGCTATTCATTTTTTTGATTATGATTTTATTATTTAATGGTATGGCAAGTACTTATTATTTATCAAAGCCTTATTATTTACTTTGGTTAGTGACTTTTATAATTATGTTTAAATACCTTTATGAAATTTATGATAAATATAAAATAGAAGTAAACTGTTATTTATTATTTATATTAGGGTGTGCTATTTTGTCAATTAGTAGCGTTAAAAGTGATTTTTCAATATTGACACCAAATTATACAAAATCAAATTATTTTAATGTCTTTGGTATTTACGAATATAATATAAATCAATACAAAACTTTACATACATTGTTAACTTATGAAGAAATGAATGAATTAAAAGAATTATATAATAATAATGTTAGGGATATTGCATCTAATGCTATTCCCGAAATTAGATTGTGGTTAGCTGCTTATTTTGAGACAGATAAGATTGAGCATCCTGAGAATCAATTGTATGATTATATTTCTATGCATTACTATTTTTACGCAGATAGTTTTTTAGATAGCAATGATAAAGCTGCTGTATTATTTTACCGTTCTGCTATTCTGTCATTTGAGAATTTTACAGATAGTTATGTTTTCTCAAATGGTGCTTATGATTTTTATAAAACTAGATATTTAGATTGTGATTTTAAAAATTATGATAGTTTCTTATTAATAAAAAAGAAGTAGGAGGAGATTAAATATGAGACATAAAAAATTTAATTTATTTGCATTTTTTCTTTGTAGTTTATTGATTATAACGGGTTGTGGAGGAAAAAATGTTGATTTAGATAAGCTGAAATATAAAGATGGCTTTGAAAAAGTAGAAGAGAAGCAGTCTAATAAGTTGTCAATGATTACGGCTGGAGATGCCTTGATTCATAGTTCAGTTTACCAAGATGCTTATATTTCTGGAGATAGCTATGATTTTACAAAAATGTTACCTTCTATTAAGAATTTAGTATCTGGCTATGATTTGAAATATTATAACCAGGAAACAATTATTGGGGGTAAAAATTTAGGAGTGTCAACCTATCCATGCTTTAATTCACCTGATGAAATTGCTGATGCTATGTTAGATGCTGGTTTTAATATAGTTAGCTTGGCTAACAATCATACATTGGATCGTGGAGAGAGGGCTATTCTTTATTCTACTGAGCAATATTGGCCAACAAAAGAGGTAATGGTAGCAGGAAGTTATAATTCATTTGATAATAGAAATAAAATACAAGTACGTGAGATGAATGGTATAAAGTATACATTATTATCTTATACAACAAGTACAAATGGAATCCCAGTACCATCAGGAAAAGATTATTTAGTTAATCGTTATGATCCAGAGCAGGTGAAAAGAGACATTGAAGCAGTAAGACCTTACACTGATGTTATAATGGTGGCTATGCACTGGGGAGAAGAATATACAGCAACGCCTGTTAATAGTCAAAAACAAATTGCACAATATTTATCAGATTTAGGGGTTAATGTTATTATAGGAACGCATCCACATGTTATTGAGCCAATTGAATTTATTGGAGATACATTAGTTATTTATTCATTAGGAAATTTTATTTCGGCACAAATCGGTATCGATAGATTAGTTGGAGCAATGGTGTCTTACGATATTATCAAAAATGATGATAATAGTATAAAAATAGAAAATGTTAAGGCTCATTTGATTTATACATATTATAATAATTTTAGAAATTACTATGTATATCCGTTTACAGAATTAAATACAAATATTTTACCAAATTATGTATCATTATATGAAAAATATTCTAATATTATAAAAATGTATGATAATTCAATTGAAGTAGTTCCTTTAACTTAGGTGTGAAATGATAGAAATAGTTAATCGAAAAGCTAATTATGATTATCAAATATTAGAAACTATTGAGGCTGGTTTGGTCTTAAAGGGGACAGAAATAAAATCTATTCGTGATGGAAAAGCTAATTTGAAAGATAGTTATGCGATTGTTAAAAACAATGAAGTATTTATACTTAATATGCATATTAGTCAATATAAAGAAGGAAATGTTTTTAATCATGAAGAAACGCGAACTAGAAAATTGCTATTAAATAAAAAAGAGATATTTAAATTACGTGATAGTATAGTTCTTAATGGTTATACATTAATTCCTTTAAAACTTTATTTTAAAAATAATAAGGTAAAAATATTAATTGGTATTGCTAAAGGTAAAAAGAATTATGATAAAAGAGAATCAATAAAACAACGAGATATTGATAGAGAAGTAAAAAAACAATATAAAAATCTGAATTTAAAATAGAAAGTGATATACTTTTTATTTTTTTATGATATAATGCTTGTATGGGGTTGATTTGGGTTCGACGGGAATAGGCGATACTAAATGGCAAGTCGAAGGTACGCGTTAAGTACAACCAAAAATTAAATGGAAACAAATTAAAAAATGCATTCACTTCATTATTCGCTAAGAATGATGTTGTTTTTGCCTAATTAATAGGGGATGCAACTTTCTTAAAATATTCTCCTGTGATATTTTTAGAAGGTTCGATTTAGCAGGATATATTATTATTTAGCATAGAAATAATAATGAATTTTATATGCTCACTAAATAATTAGTTGTTAGTTACTATAATTATTTAGGAAATTCTTTAACTAACTAAACTTGTAGATGTTTTTTATTAAATATTTTCGGACAGGGGTTCAATTCCCCTCAACTCCACCAGATTGATAGGAAACTCGAACTTTTTATTCGAGAGTAATAAATATTAACTAGAAGTACCGTCTAGTTTTTTTGTTATTTGAGAATGGAAGTGATG